>CAYZMZ010000168.1:6935-7313 GCA_964479655.1 uncultured Planctomycetaceae bacterium | reverse complement strand
AATAGTAACTGTAATACTGCTGCGGTAATCCAAGAGAGGACAATTCCAGTTTTCGTCCAAGTACTTTAATCGATAAAGATTTTTTGTCCAGTTCAACAGGTGTATAGGGTGCCGGAACGTTTTCTTCCGACGATCCGACGGTACTGTCCAGCCAGCCCAAGCGAGATAAACGCCAGGAATCGTGCACGCCGTTGTCTTTTACCAACTCGCCGTCAACAGGCAAATTTACCGTTAAAATCTCCTTTTCTCCAGAAGAATTGACAACGGTAACCGTTCCGCTAATTGTTTTGCCGACAGCGTCTGCCGGAACGTTAATTCCTAGCCAAATCGGCTGACAAATCAACGCGTCGGGAGAGGGCGCGTCTTTCTGCTCCGAAA
>CAYZMZ010000168.1:3117-6925 GCA_964479655.1 uncultured Planctomycetaceae bacterium | reverse complement strand
CGAAAACGACCAGGCCGCATGAACCGGAGAATGAGAAATAAAATGCGCGGGTAAGCTTGTCCCCCGTCCTGCAGCGTCCATCAATTTGAAATCACCAGAAAAGGTAAAATCATCAATTTTGGGACTGACAATAGCAACTTGAAAAACGTAAAATTCGCCCGGCTGCGCGGTTGCAGAGAATTTACCCTTCCGATCGAAATCGCGAATCTCGTCTTCCGCGTTTGGTTCGGCAAACCAATGGGCGGGAATACGGTTATTGCGTACCGACAATTGACGGTCTTCGCCAAACAGCCAAAAAGGAGCGGGATGCGCTTTGACGAAGCTGGCAAGCGTTTCGGCAGACGCCTCCGTTTCCATAATTTTCAGAGAGTTATCGACAGATATAATTGCGTCTGTCGCATAAATCGCCCCCCATGGAGCGACCGCCCAGCAGACCAGCAAGGTCGTCAGGCGGCGTAAAAAAGCAGAATAAAAGGCAGGTTTCATGATAGGCAGGTTCCTTTTTATATAGTTTCCCCCCCTATCTGTTCAAGATCGCAACTCGTTTGATGGGGGAATCTACCGAACGAATTACGAATTACTGATTTATGAAGTCGATTATATCACCTTGACAAGGATATTTCAATAGCTACCACAAAAAATTTTTATTTTTCGTCTCTGATTTTTTGATAATATCTGATTTCACGTGAAAAATATCGGATTTTATCGGTTCGACTTAAAATTATCCCGGTTTAGATTGTTATAATTCAGCCTTTTCATTTAGTTTTAACAGATAAAATAGCGTGTTATATTCCTACTTCGGCGAAATCAAAACGATGTTGCGGGGAAAATCACGTTGGTAACGTATTCAGACTGAAATGAACCCGGTACTCAAAAGTTTTTGCTTGCTGTCGTTCTGCTAACAAAGGAGTATTTGCCCCCCCTGTTAAATTTTGCAAAAATCAGGTAAAATGGAGGAATAATAAGAGGCTGTAAAGGATACCTGGAATCAGGAAACAAATTTGTTCAGATGTTTGATAGTAACATGGATATAAATTCTCAAACAGAGGTCGTTCCTGTTCGGCGTGCAATTCGACTTTGGAAAACAACGCTGGCCAAAGAACTGGTTATGGCAGATTCAACCGGAACTCAGTTGACCGGAGAAGCGGCTTTAATTCGGGCGATTATTCTTCGCCGGTTATTTAGAAGCCGGGTTTTATCTCCGGCTGAGATAAACGTCGGACTTCTTATTCCGCCCAGCGTTCCAGGCGCGTTGGCGAATTTTGCTCTGACGATGGACGGTCGCGTTGCGGTCAATCTGAACTATTCGCTTAACAACGATATGCTCAATCTGTGCGTTAAAAAAGCGGAATTGAAGCATATTATAACCAGTCGGAAAGTCATGGAAAAATTCGATTTTCATTTTGACTGCGAGTTGGTCTATTTGGAAGATTTTGTACCTCAAATTTCGCTTTATAACAAGCTTGTCAGTTTCTTTCAGGCAAAATTTTTGTCGCTGAATTGTCTATACAAAATACTCAAGCTGGACAAGCTCAATCCAGACGATACCATGGCGATACTGTTTACCTCCGGAACAACGGGCAGTCCGAAAGGCGTGATGCTATCTCATCGAAATATCGGCATGAATACAATCAGTTGCGAAGAGTATTTCCATCTAACCTCAGACGATAGAATGTTATCCGTTCTTCCAACATTCCATTCAATGGGCTATATGGCAACCTTATGGGCATGTATGGCAATCGGAATGAGAGCGTCTTTTCATTTTTCGCCTCTTGACAGACGTACGATTGCAAAATTATGCCGGCAGTACGGACCGACAATCGTCTGCGGAACGCCTACTTTTTTGCGATTGTACTATACAGGTTTGGAACCGGAAGATTTAAAGGCCTGCACGCAAATTATCTCTGGCGCGGAACGCTGTCCAGTTTCTTTGATGGACGAATTTGAAAAGCGATTCAACGTTCGTCCTGTTCAGGGATATGGAATCACCGAAACCGCGCCGGTAATCAGTGCTAATATTTCCAAAAAGCGGCTTCGTCCGACGGACCCGTTACCCAAAGACGCCTCGATTGGACTGCCGCTTCCCCATATTAAAGTAGAAATTCGTGATTTAGAGACCGGCGAATTATGCCCGCCTGAAAAATCCGGTCTAATTTGGGTCTGCGGACCGAATGTCATGAAGGGGTATTACAATCAGCCCGAGGAAACCCTGCGGGTTATCAAAGACGGGTGGTACAATACCGGCGATATGGGATATAAAGATACCGATGGCTATATTTATATTACAGGGCGGCTCAATCGCTTTGCTAAAATCGGCGGCGAAATGGTTCCGTTTGAAAAAATAGAAGATGAGTTAAATTCTATTCTGGAAGTAAATCAGGAACAGGAACTGAAGATAGCGGTTACCGCAGTTGCGGATAAAAAACGGGGAGAAAAGATTATTGTCCTATATACGGAGTTATCCAAAACGCCCAGCGAGATTACTGCGGAGTTGATTTGCCGTAAATTCCCCTCGCTTTGGATTCCCGGGGAAAAAGCCTATCATAAAATCGAGGCGATTCCGCTTCTTGGAACCGGCAAATTGGATTTAATGACTCTCAAGCAGTTGGCGCAAAATCTGGAAAACACCGATCAGGACGAAACATGATAAATACGCAAAGCGATAAGATTCAAGGAAAAAATGTACCGATGAAAAATACTATTCCGTTGAATGTATACAACGGAATAGTAGAATTAGCTTTGAAACACGGAATTGAAAAAGTAACGCTGTTTGGTTCCTGCGCTCGGGGAGATAACACACAACGCAGCGATATAGACCTGGCAGTTCAAGGAGGTAATACCGTCGAATTTGCGGTTAGTATAAATGAACAAGTAAACACGCTTTTAATGTTCGATGTGGTGGAATTGGATAAACCTGTACAAAAAGAGCTGTTAGAGGAAATAGAAAAAGAAGGGATCATATACACGGGTTCTAATTGACTTTTTCTGGTTTGCATAATAAAACTCAGTCGTTTCATTTCGCCCCAATCGATAAAACAAAGGGTTGTTTGATTCTGGGGCGAAATCAAAACGACGTCAAGAAGAAAAATTCACGTAGTCATAGTAAAATTTATGAAAAAGTATGAAAATTTTTGCAAGGCGTTTGAAAATCTAAAAGTTGTTGCAACGGTTTCTGCCCCATATAATATTTTGACAATAACCGGCTGCGTTGGACTGTTTAAAATTTGTTTTGAGCAGGCTTGGAAGGTGATGAAACAGACGCTCGAACTGCATGGTTACGACGAAAGTCAGACGGGATCGCCGCGGATGATTCTCAAGCTGGCTTTTCGAGCGCAGTTGATCAATGACGAGCAAAATTGGCTAGATATGCTGGATTCGAGAAACAGCGTTCCGCATTCATATAACGAGGAAATTGCGAGTCGTATTATCGACCGAACGCAGCAATGTTATATCGGATTGTTTGAAAATTTGAAAAAAACATTGGAAAAAGACTGGCTATAATTCGATTGGCGAGATATGCATCGATAAAATTGTACGTACGACTGCGGCGGCTGGTCGGAAGCGAGGACGGTCTTTTCCACCGTAATAGGGGAAAAGAGGATTAACGAATTGTTCTTGGGGGATGAACCGGACAGGGCGGTTGGGCTACCGTCTGGCTGTCCCCGAAAAAATGTACCGATGGTTCTTCAAGGTTGTAATATTTTTCAAGGTAGTAAGTATACTGTCCAACAGAACGGTGAATCTGCGGAGTGTTCTCAAGTAACGCAACGTTCAGATGATTTTTAGAGAAACCTGCTTAAATACGCTG
>CAYZMZ010000168.1:0-3097 GCA_964479655.1 uncultured Planctomycetaceae bacterium | reverse complement strand
TTCTAAATTGACAAATAGGAAGTCCCTTAAATTTAAAAATGAAAAATAATTTTCATGTTAAAAATTATCATTTTGTAATTGTTACGTCTTGACAAGTATTTTAAGATGGTGTATAATCCTTAGAATTGTGGTTGTGTTGAGTTATCGGTAGAAATACCCCACCTGAATAACAGGAGTAAGTTTGTGAAACGATATATTGTAATTTTCCTGATTTTGTGTTTGACAGCGACCGGCGTCAGCTTTGGTTCGTTTTTTTCCGGTAAATCGGATAAAAAGTCGAATGCCCCGGCTTCGGGAGCCTCGGCTTCGTCGTTGAAAGCTCCGGCAGGTAAACCCGCCGCAGGTGCGCCAGTCGCTCCCTTGATTACGGTTTCGGCGGCCAAGGCAATAGATCGTCAGCCGGTTCTTATCAAGAAATACGTAGGAACGTTTGAGCCAATAGAAAAATACGTTTGTCTGGCTCGAATTTCGGGTAATATCGAACAGCAGCCGTTCAAAGAAGGCGATTTGGTCGCCAAAGATTCCGTTTTGTTTGAAATCGAAAAGATTCGCTATCTGGCCACCTTGGACGCAGCAAAGGCGCGAATTACCTCCGGCTACGCTAAAATCGATTCGATCAAAGCGAAGTTGAAGCAGTCGGAATCCCGATTGCGATACGCTCAAAATAACTACGATAGAAATAGAACGTTGTTTGAACAGGGAAGCGTTGTTTCCAAAGATGCCATGGAAAACGCGAAAAGTGTGCTCGACGGGCAAACGGCAGAACATCAGTCGATTCAGGCAGAACAGCTTATGGCAGAAGCCGACGTTCAAGCGGCGTTGGCCGATATAAAAATTACCGAAGACGACCTGTCTCACTGTACGATTCATTCTACTATAACCGGTCGAGCGGGACGAGTGGATCATACCCTTGGAAACTATATTACTCCGGCAACCGGACCGCTGGTAACAATTGTTCAGATGGATCCAATCTATTTTCGGTTTTCCATGTCAGAAAAAGACTTTGTTTCGATGTTTGGAAATATTGATAAGCTTAAAAGTACCGCGACAATCAAAATTCAAATGGCAAACGGTCAGTTTTACAATCAGAAATGCGATATTTCCTTTGTGGATAACCAGTTAAAAGCAACGACCAACACGATAAATGTGTGGGCGACCTGTCAAAACAGTGAAGAAGTGTTACGTCCAGGCGGCGTGGCCACGGTATGGCTGTCCAAGCCGGAACCGGGTGTAAAACCGACTATTCAAACGTCCGCTTTGATGTTTGACGGCGTAACGCATTATATTTACGTTTTGGATTCCCATAACGTTGTAGAAAAGCGCAAAGTGGTTCTCGGTCCGACCGATGGCGATTGGCAAACAATCGAAAGCGGTTTGAAAACAGGTGAAGTGGTAGTTATCGATGGTACCCATAAGATTATGCTTCGTCCTGGACCAGACGGTAAAATCATGCCGGTAGAAGTAAATCCGGTTTTTGAATCCGATTCCGCTCCGGCTCAGCCGAGCACTCAAGGGGGAACCAGTAAATGATTTCGACTTTTTTCATCAATCGCCCTAAATTCGCCATTGTTATCAGTATTTTGATGATTCTGGCTGGGTGCTTAAGTATTCCGAAACTGCCAATTGCTGAATACCCGGAAATTGCTCCCCCGCAAATTCGGGTAACGGCTACCTATATTGGGGCCAGTTCGGAGGTTATCGCCGATACGGTTGCAGCACCGATTGAATCCCAAATTAATGGTGTAGACGACTTGCTGTATTATCAGTCTACCTCAACCAATAGCGGTGGATATGAACTTACGATCACGTTTAAGTACGGGACGGATTCCGATATTGCTCAGGTAAACGTTCAAAACGCCGTTAAGCTGGCAGAGCCGATTTTACCTCAAGAGGTTCGTACTCGTGGTATTACAACCACCAAACAGTCCACGGATATTTTGTGTATGATTGCGTTTTTGGCAGAAAAAGACAAAATGTCAATTTTGGAATTGGCGAACTATGTAAAAATGAATGTTAAAGACCCCGTAGCCCGAACGGACGGGGTGAGCGCAGTTCAAGTCTTTTCCAAAGACGATTACAGCATGCGAATCTGGCTTGATTCGTTGCGAATGTCTTCAATGGGCGTCTCTTCCCAGGAGGTTTCCACCGCGATTTTAAGTCAAAACCTGCAGGCGGCTGCAGGCTCGGTGGGTGTCGAACGGTCCAACGACAGCATGCAGTATAAAATCAACGTTAAAGGACGTTTGAATGCCCCGGATGAATACCGGAATATTATTGTTCGCTCTGACGGAGAGGGCAGTGTTATTAAACTGGGTGATATTGCCAGGGTCGAATTAGGCTCTGAAGCCTACTATTCGTCTTCTCGTTCCAGCGGCGTTCCTTCTGTTGCAATGGCTATTTTCCGTCGGGACGATGCCAATGCGTTGGATACCGTTAATCGGGTACGCAGTACGCTGACGAATTTAAGCAAGCGGTTTCCTGATGGTGTTCACTATAACGTTGAGTACGATCCAACGGATTTTATCGTTATTTCATTGAAAGAAATTGTTACAACCCTAATAAGTGCCTTGATTTTAGTTGTTGCGGTTACCTATCTGTTTTTACAGAACTGGCGGGCAACGTTAATTCCGGCTATTGCTATTCCGGTATCGTTGCTGGGAACGTTTCCGTTTTTGCTTGCGCTAGGCTTCAGTATCAATACTCTAACTATGTTTGGTTTGATTTTGGTAATTGGGTCTTTGGTAGACGATGCAATTGTAGTAGTAGAAAACGTAATGACGCATTTGGAAAAGGGCGAATCGCCTCATGAGGCGGCTATTGTCGGAATGAGTCAGATTACCAGCGCGATTATTGCAACAACGCTGGTTACGGTCGCGATTTACGTTCCGATTTGTTTTAACGGCGGTATGGTTGGACAAATTTACATTCAATTCGCCGTAACGATGTGTATTGCTTTGATCTTGTCTACAATCAACGCATTAACTTTGTCTCCGGCGTTATGCGTTTTGATTTTACGAAACAGCAAAAGCAAGCATGACTTCTTCCTGCCGTTTAATTACTCCTTGAATTTATTCAAGAAGGGATTTTTAGGAATTAG
>CAYZMZ010000167.1:0-7314 GCA_964479655.1 uncultured Planctomycetaceae bacterium | reverse complement strand
GGTTTGCGGCGGAGAAATTCGCTCAAAAGGGGGTAAAGTTGAACCCGTGGCAAAATAGAGCTTTGCAGCATGCGGCTCGAACGGCGAAAGAACGTCTGCTGTCGGACGATGCGCCGGAATCCCATACAATTGCTATTGCCGGACGAGGACGCAGTTTGATTGCCTCAACCGTTTCGGTGGAAGTAACGCGGGAGGAAATTTTACAGCGGATCCGAGAGGGCTTTTTCCCCGTCTGCAAGGCAAGCGATAAACCGATTAAAAATCGACAAAGCGGATTCCAGCAAATCGGTCTGCCGTATGAATCCGATGCTGCGGTTACGCGGCATTTAAGCGCGTTTTTACAAACGCATTTAGGACAATCTCCCTTTCCGACGCATGTTTTATTTAACGGCGGCGTGTTCAAATCGTCCGTATTAAGACAGCGGCTGTTTGAAACGATTTCCAGCTGGCGGAAGTCATCGGAATCTGACCAGACAAATTTAACTATGCTCGACGCCGAGGCGGATTTGGATAATTCCGTCGCTTTGGGAGCGGCGTACTATGCGTGGTCAAAAGTCAATGGCGGAATCCGGATTAAGGGTTCAACGGCGCGCGCGTATTACGTGGGAATAGAAACGGCGGGACTGGCGATTCCTGGAATGCCGCGTCCGTTAAACGCTCTGTGCGTTGCTTCGATCGGCATGGAGGAAGGAACGCAAACCGAGGTCGATTCCCCGTCGATGGAAATTGGATTGGTAGTTGGACAGCCCGAAAAATTCAGATTTTTCAGTTCCTCCGTCCGAAAAGACGATAAACCCGGAACGCTTCTGACGCAATGGGGCGCCGATCAGCTTCAGGAAACCGATTCGTTGGAAACAACGCTTAAAACGGAATCCGATAGTCAAACCGATGATTATGTTCCGGTGAAATTCCATTCAGTTGTTACGGAATTGGGCATGTTTGAGCTTTGGTGCCAGTCGCCCGAAACGAACAACAAATGGAAGCTGGAATTTTCCGTTCGGGAAGATTGATTATCATGCCCCGCAAAAGGGGCTTTGGATTCGCTCCATAATTTGAATATTCCCCGCATTTTACTGAATAAAGCAAAAGGAATCGGCGTTGATAGAAAAATTAAGCCGCCATCGTATAATATCCGTAAAACAACAGATAAGAATATCGTCTAAAAACCTAAAACGTCTAAAATAAATTGAAAAAACACGTTTGGGGGACTTGTACAAAGCGTTTAGAGCTGGTACAATATCTTCGTGAATGCGATAGTTCGCGCTATGCGAGTTGTTGTGTTTCATACTTTTGGCTCTTTGGTCTTTAATTTTGTATGAATTGTTTTTCCCACCAAGAGTCTCAAGTTTTCTTTGTATACTGGTTCCACTTGAAATTTTCGGCTTATATTACCATAAAACAGCCGTTTCATTTCGCCTTAACCGGTAAAAAGGGAGTTTTTGTTTGTATTGTGGCGAAATCAAAACGGTGTCGATAGGAAAAATCAAGTAGTCATAGTATAAGTTATTCGCAATCAGCAGGGTTTGGCTTCCTGGTCGGCGGAAAGCGTTTTTCAAAAAGTAGAGGGAGGTACCGTAAAGAATATGGCTGAAAAAAATCAATCAACGAGATTAACGAATCAACACAAAGAAAGCAAAGGCGTTGTTGGTATATTCGGACATGAAGCACTGTTACATGATCTTACCGTTGATAAAATATCGCACTTTGTACTTAAACAGCTAGAAAAGGACTATCCTAGATTGTCTTTTCGACATAGAACGAGTATTAAAAAGGAAGAAATAAACGAAGCGTTAAGTAAAGTTGATCCCGATTTAGGGAAAACACTTTTTGTTGCAAAATCGAATATTATCCCAGATGGAGGCATAATAGAAGTCAAAGACGACTACGGTAATTGGAGAATTATTTTAGTGTCGGAGGCTAAATATCAAGGAAAAGACATTGATAATATTAAAGCAGGTAAATTAGTGGGTAAGAATAACGATCAAGATTTGATGGCTGCTGGAAATGCTATCGAAAGATCGCATAAAAATATATCCGAAATCGCTAATTTAATGCTGGCAGAATCGCATTTCCCTTATATTCTCTTTCTTGCTGGTTCAAATTTCCTAACAGAAACAATTTCTATTAAACGACCTGATGGCAGGCGAGTGACGTTAGAATACAATTCAGGATTATTAAACCGATTAGACCGGTTGACTTCGGCAAATTATGGAATGCCCATTAATACCAATTTATGCAAAAACAAGTTTGTTAAACATGACGATAAAACAATAATGCTTCAAGCGGCTTCTATATATACCCAAGGAAACGGGGACAAATGGGATGCTCAACAAATGTTTAAAATTATGCTTGAAATTTCTAAAACTTCTCTTCAGGTTTTAGGAAGAGATATATTTAAACAAATAACTCAATGACAATTAACGAATAAATCATTACTGTTAAAAATGACACGAAATGCTACGAATAATTTATTGCACAAAGCTAAAAAATCAAAAAACGATGAGTTTTATACTCAGCTTTCTGATATAGAAAAAGAATTGCAGCATTACAAACGGCATTTTAAGAATAAGGTCGTTTACTGCAATTGCGACGATCCTAAAATCAGCAATTTTTTTAACTATTTTGCCATAAATTTTCATCAATTAGGTTTAAAAAAATTAATAACCGCTTGTTATTGCGAACAAACGTATGATCTGTTTAATACCACGGAAGAAGAAAGCGGTTTTTTCTTTGAATACACCGGAAAACCGGAAGAAAGTATCAAACCCGATTCAAACGATATGGTTTACTTTAAGGGCGATGGAGATTTTCGTAGTTCCGAAAGTATTGAACTATTAAAGCAGGCTGATATTGTGGTTTCTAATCCGCCGTTTTCCTTGTTTAGGGAGTATGTCGCCCAATTAATTCGCTACAAAAAAAAGTTTCTGGTAATTGGCAATATTAACGCCATAACATACAAGGAAATATTTAAACTGATTAAAGAGAATAAGGCGTGGTTGGGAGTAAATCTTGGCAGAGGAATTTCAGGGTTCGTTGTTCCAGAGAACTATGAATTGTATGGAACCGAGGCTCGAATCGACAGTCAGGGAAACAGAATAATTTCCCCCAATAATTGTTTATGGCTTACGAATATGGATACTTCCCATCGTCATAAAGATATTGTACTAACCAAAAAGTATTACGGAAATGAACCGCAGTATCCCAGGTATGATAATTACGATGGAATTAATGTGAATAAGACTGAAAATATTCCATTTGACTTTGGCGGAAGCATCGGAGTGCCGATAACCTTTTTGCACAAATTTAATCCGGATCAGTTTGAAATCATTAAATTCAGAAAAGGAAACGATAACAAAGATTTATCAATAAACGGAAGATGCCCCTACTTCCGAATTCTGATTAGAAATAAGAAAGTACAAACGCAATAAAGCGTGTTCCCTTTTTTCTATTAGGGTTTATACTATGGCTACTTGATTTTTCCTGTCGACACCGTTTTCATTTCGCCCCTGAAGGAATAAAAACTCCCTGTTTTACTGAATAAGACAAAAGGAATCGGCAGACTTATAATAACACAATCCGAAAATTTCAAGTGGAACCCGTTTAATCAGGACTTGCCGCTTTTTCGAGTGCTTTCGGGTTCTCTTGCCTTCCCGAAAATTCGGAAAGAATAGCTGGAAGGCACGGGGATACGAAGGAGTACGAAAAGTTGGAAAATACTATTCCAGAGTATATTCCCTAACTCTGGAAAAAATGGGCTTGAATACGGCTCAACTGTTTACGGTGAATAATTATTTGATGTTTTCCTCTGATACTGCTGCCAGAGCTGTTCTTTTTCCGGGTTGTTTGTTTGCCGGTAAAAATAAATCATGGCGTTGATAAAATCGCGGTTGTTAGGTTCCCGGCGAATTGATTCCTGCAACGCTTTTTCTGCGGTTTGATACCGTTTGAGTTTCAGACTGGTTAATCCGAGATTATAAAAAATACGTGCATTGGTGGTAGGAAGTTGACTAGCTTTGAGGAAGCAGTCGGCTGCCGAAATCAAAAATTCGTTGGGAGAATCGGAAAGACCGGACGAATCGGTTGTTTGTACTGTCGGCGTCATTTCAGCCAGCAGTAAGCCGAGCGAATACCAACCCTCCGGATTATCCGGGTGCTGTTGGGTTATCGCTTGAAATTCTTTTAGCGCGGCATCTATTTTGTTCTGCTTGTACAAAACCATCGCAAGATTATTTTGAGCGGGGTAAAAAGTCGGATTGATTTTTAATGCGTCGCGATAAAACGCTTCCGCTTTCGTTAAATCGCCCTTGTTTTCCTCTAAAACCGCCTTATTTAAATACGAGGCAGGCTGATCGTTTAAATTATCCAATCCGGTAATATATTCTTTAATCGCCTTGTCAAAGGCCTGATATTCCTGATTTTTATAATCGGTGAATTGGGGGGATTGAAAAACCGCACTCAATTGACGAGCGGCTTCTGTACGAACCGAACGAACGGAATCCGATAGCAAGGGAACCAGACTGTTGCGGAGTTCTTCTGTCGAATCGAACTTGAACTCCAAGGCGCGAACGCAGCTGGTACGAACCAGTTCGGATTTGTCTTTTAAGCCGTCTAGCAAGGCTTTTTTAATCAGCGAAGAGGTGTAATTGGTCAGCAAGGCTGCCGCCGACGCCCGGACAATATCGGGAGTAAAATGAGGGCTATCCGGCGAACTCTTATCGGACGGAGCAAGGAGTTTAATTAACGCCGGAGCCGCTTCGGGCTTTTGCTTTCTGCCGGCATCGATTGTATACGCAAAATGCGAGGAGTAATCCTGCTTTCCGTACCAGGAATCGATTTTTTCCTGCGCCCATTGAGGTGTTTGCCCGGCTTTGTTATGACAGCCGCTGCATGCGTTGGGAACCCCTAAATCGACACTTAATTGCGGTCGCGGAATAGACATGGAATGATCACGGCGATTATCGACCGACATGTAATTGGTTGCCGGCATATGGCAATCTTCGCAGCGGGTTCCGGCGGAATTAGCGGGAAGTTTATGAAAATGGTGATTTTCTGAATTGTACTTTTTATCCTCGTGGCATTTTGCACACATTTTACTGACAGGTTCCGGACGGTATCCGTCCGATTGTAAATGCTTTACCCGGGCGATAAACGTATCGTGACAATCGGCGCAGCTTCCGCCCAAGGCATAAAATTTGCTCTGTAAAAAAGACGTGTATTCAAAATCCTCCTCTTTAATCTGCCCGTCGGGATAAAAAGCATCTGTATCCAGAAGTTCAGGGAAAAAATAATCGCAAAACTTTTCACCGGGTAGGTAATTGGGGTATATTTCCACCCGTCTGGCATGGCAGGGAGCACAGGAATCGGTGGATTGAGGTCCTTTTGCTCCCTTGTAGGTAAACAGACCGCAGCCGTATCGGCGATCGCATGCTGTTTTTTTATTCCGATTGGCAATTTGTATATGAATGCTTCCCGGACCGTGGCAGGATTCGCAGCCGTTGTTGATTTCGGTAAAGGTACTATGATAGGAATTGTCGGCTAAATTGTAACCTCGGTTAAGATTGGTTACATGGCACCCGGCGCACATATAGTTCCAGTTCTGGGTCGGCTGTCTCCAATGCAAAATATCGCCTTCCGGAATAGCCTCGTTTGAATACAAATGAAACCATTTTTTACCGGCAACGTTCCAGGCGAGAGGTAAGCATTGAATTTTCCCGTCGGGAAACTCTACCAAGTATTGCTGAAGCGGGAAAAAGCCCAAGACGTACTT
Organism: uncultured Planctomycetaceae bacterium; assembly: GCA_964479655.1. Lineage (GTDB taxonomy): Bacteria > Planctomycetota > Planctomycetia > Pirellulales > Thermoguttaceae > RUG11551. The sequence continues at coordinate 1,547 of CAYZMZ010000167.1, read as the reverse complement.
TACCTGAAATTCCTTTTGCTGTCCTGTGGAACGAACGGGAGACGGAGAAATCGAAGTATCGTTTGCTGAACGGGGGGATTGGGACGAACGATTGCTTATCGTTTCTCCTATCGGAACATCGGTTTGAACCCAGTATTGATTATTATTCCGCATAAAAAATCGGGACTGCGTTCCGAAATGCTCCAAACGAGCGTCGTTAAAATTCCCCAATACGGATTCGGAATTGGCATGATCCATCGACTTGGCGTGATAGGATAAACTCCATCGTTTATAGAATTTTTCGTGGCATTGGGCGCAGGCTTGATTCCCAACGTATTTGCCTTCCAGTCCGGAGGGTAACGGAAAAACATAGCAATAAGCCGAACGACCGTAAATCGTTCCCCAAATTGACAAAACGGCAATCAACAGAATCAGAAATCCAGTTTTATATACAGCAGATAATTTTGTCATTTTGCCCCAATCAATAAAACAAAGCGTTGTTTGATTCTGGAGAGCGGGAATCAAACCGACGTCAAGAAGAAAAAATCCGTAGTCTTACTATAACTCGGGAACACTTCAAATGGAATCCGTGTAGATTATACCGGAACATAAAAAAACACAAAACAGGCAAATTCTAAGGGGATTCTTTTGAACTTTGACTGCTTTGTGTTTTTCAGGGGACAGAAGTCTTACTTTTCGATTTCAAAAACATCGCAAAAACTACCGCTCATGCGGGAAGACGTCATTTTGACGGTTGCATGAAGGATTTCGCCAATCATTTTCGTAGCGATTTTATTATATCGGTCGGTACCGTCCTGCATGGAAATAAATGGATTGGTTTTGAGAACCAATTCAATTTTTCCGCTATTGTTGGTACGCGAAAGAGCCGCGACTTTTCGATCTTTTAAGGCATCGCAAAGCTGAGTTACGCGATCTTCAATCGTTCCGCCGTCTACAAGGCGTCGAAAAGAAGCCGCTAAATCAGCCGCAACGGCGTCTTGGATTTTTTCCGCAACAACCAAGCCGCAATTCTGCTCTAAATGCTTCCAAATAGAGGGAACAACGCGTCCCTGAAATCCGGGAAACAGCATGGTTAAAGCCAAGTCGGTAACTCCGTAGCGATGACGGGGTCGCCCGCGGGAGGACAGTTTTTCTACGGTTCGTTCTACGTAGCCGGCTTCTATCAATTCTGAAAGTTGTTCTGTAATTGCGGTCCGTGTTACGTTTAAATTGTCAATCATTTCCGCAATTGCCTGCGGCGGCTGACCAACCAAAAGGTTGATAATTCGCATACCAGCTGATGTTATATACATATCTGACATAATAAATCCGATAAATTAATGAAAGGAAGGGCAAACCTTAAGGGATGCCCCAGGAAGGTATTGGCTCCAAAGCGCGCCCTGAAATAGCGACTGCTTATACCATACCGCCATTCCAAAACAATATTCGTATTATACCTGACTTTAAAAGGAAGTCTAGGGAGGAGATGTTTCCTATTACTAATTTTTATAAAAAAATATTAATAATTTAAATATCTCGATTGCTAAAATACGTCAAAAAATCAAAAA
>CAYZMZ010000166.1:0-7319 GCA_964479655.1 uncultured Planctomycetaceae bacterium | reverse complement strand
TTTGTCGTTCTTTTCCGTGTGTTTCACGCACGGCTATGAATATTCAACCGCTATGAGGTTGGGGAGCAATACAATCCAAGCGGTATTCAAAATCAAACCTTATAATTCTTCTTCGTGAACTTCGTGTCTTCGCGCCTTCCCGTTATTTTCTCAAATTTAGGTGAACGCGGTTGGAGACGGGAGCAAGCTCCCTTTGTGAAAGCGGGAGCAAGCTCCACGCACTCCATACGAAACTCCAAACGGGTACTTCTGTCGGCGGTTGAATATTCGTTGTTTGTCTACCAAAACGAAAACCGTATTCGATAAATAATCAAATACGGTTTGTATACGATAAACAAATTATCGGTTGAAATTATCGGTCGGGATTATTCCATTTCAACCTTTAATGCATGGCGGCCGCGAGAAATGGCGATTCGTCCGGTTCGGGCTAACTCGATTATTCCCAAAGGACGCAGAACGTCAATAAACGATTCGATTTTCTTTTCCTGTCCGGAAATTTCGATTACCATCGTATCAATACTTAAATCGACAACTTTTCCGCGGAAAATATTTACCAGTTCGACGATTTCCGCCCGCTTGGCTGCCGGAGCCGCGACTTTGACCAGCATTAAATCCCGTTCCAGAAAGTCGGTTTGACTAATATCTTCTACGCCGACCACCGTAACCATTTTTCGCAGCTGGGCACTAACCTGATCCAAAACGCCTTTATCTCCCACGACGACAAACGTCATTCGGGAAAGGAGCGGATCATCGGTTTCGCCCACGGCTAAAGAATTGATATTGTACCCTCGAGAGGCCAGCATCCCTGAAATATGGGATAGGACGCCGGGGACGTTTTGAACCAACGCGGATAGTATGTGTCGCATATCTGTTATCTATAAGTGTAAATTAGGGTTATTGATTGAGGGACTTTTTGTACAATTAGCGGGTAACCGCCTGCTGACCAGCTTGGAAGGCCGCCAGGTTGACATCGACGAATTTAGGCTTGCAGCATTTCTGAATTGCCTTTTGCCAGGCGTCTTCGGGAATATCCAATTCGGTAGCCATGGCACCGAGTAAAACGGTATTGGCGGCCTTCGCATTCCCCAGCTTTTCGGCGATTTCTTCCGCTTCCAGATAAATTAGACGCGAAAACGCTTTTTCCAGGCGCGCTTGAGCGTCTTCGGGATAGGCAGCCGCTCCCATGGAAACGGTAACCGGTACGATTCGCTGGGCGTTTACAACCGCTAGCCCGTTTTCAGAAAGATATTGGTAATAGCGCAACGCCTCAATTCGTTCCAGAGCAACCAAAACCGAGGCGGTTCCCGGAGCGATGAGGGGGCTGTAGACCTGTTTCCCGTACCGAATTTGAGCGACGACGGAGCCGCCCCGCTGCGCCATTCCGTGAACTTCGTTGGTCTTTACATCGAAACCGCACGCCATGGCTGCCTGAGCGCATATTTCGCTGGCAAGCAAAATCCCTTGCCCTCCTACGCCGACCAGAGCTATGCTCTTGGTTGTTGACTGATTATCGCAAATTGTCCCTGACATTTTTTCGTTTTCCGTATTTAATAAAGGTGATGGATAAAAACAATTCCCTAAATTATACCTAAAAGCCTGATTTTTGCAAGCAGGGATTTTGATAACATCATTTCTTTTTTCGATTCTGCCGCCGGACCGCCCTCCAACAACGCCATTTGAGGAAATCTCGACCCATTCAGGGATTCTCCTTGTTTCGTACCGGCGATTCATTTTTGCGGATTGTATGGATTATCATTTTATTAAGAAAGTAAAATTAGCCCGTTGTTTCAGTCTGAATTAACTGTTTCATTTGATATTTAGAAAAAATCTAAAAAAAATTAAAATTTTTTCCATCCCCTATTGTATAAACGGAAAAGTTTGGTATATTGTTGGAAATTGTTGCAATAAAGTACAATCTTTAACCAAGGAAATTTCATGTATAATTAGCCCCCGACGATTTCGGTATAACCTCGAAAACAACGTATTTTTAAGGCCATACTGAGAACAGCGTCCCGTTTAATTACTTGATACAGCCGCGTCGTCCAACACCGGTCAGAAGTAAAAAATCGATTGCTGTCCTGGTATATTCCCAGAATAATTTAGGACGTATTTCATTTTTTACCTTTCTGTTTCTTACAGTTCCGGTAAAATTACCTCACGTTTTATTTGTGAATAGAAAAAAATTCGATAGAATCGGTAATTTTTTCTCTGTTTTTTGAGAATTTGTGAATAATTATACAAAGAAATTGATAATAATTTTTAATTTACATTAATTCAACCCTATCAGGTAACATTCATGGCAACCAAAGCAATTCGACGCCTGTGTCCGACAAAGACTCGTCGTTTTGGAAAAGAACGTTTCGCCGTTCCGATTCCTGACTTAACCCGTTTGCAAACCCAAAATTACGAACGATTTCTTCAGTATGGAGTTCCGCGTGCTCAGCGGGAAGACGTTGGTCTGGAATCCATCTTCCGCGAATTTTTCCCGATCGCCAATCATGACGGTAAAATATCGCTGGAATATTTGGATTACGAACTGTGTCCTCCGCGTTACGAACCGGACGAATGCCGATTACTTAAATTGACGTACGGTCGTCCGTTGCGTGTCCGTTTCCGTTTATATCGGGAAGGTAAAGACGCGGTAGAATCCGAGGTATTTCTGTGCGAAATCCCGATTATGCTCGGCGGCGGCGAGTTTATTATTAACGGTTCAGAACGTGTAGTCGTCAATCAGCTTCACCGATCTCCTGGTATCAATTTTATCACCGATGAAGAAAGTACAGACCGTTACGCGCATTCCTGCCGTATTATTCCTGAACGCGGCAGCTGGATTGAGGTAAATATTTCCAAAAAAGACGCTCTGCAACTGCGAATTGACCAAAGTCAGAAGTTTTCTGCTATGACCTTGTTACGGGCCATGGACGAAAAATACGGCTCTCGGGATGCTATCATGCGTGAATTTTACGGTGATGCAATCGAACAGGTCAAGATTAAAAATATTGATGATTCCGCTAAATTGGTAGGACGATACGCGTTGGACGATATTATCGTTCCGACAGGACCGGAAGCGGGAAACGTACTGCTGAACTTTGGCGAGCCGATTTCAGAAGAAACGGCGGAACGAATTGCTAATTCTACCATCGAATCGCTGGAAGTCATGGATAAACCAGTCAACATGATGATTATCGAATCCATTAAAGAGGACGTATCGAAATCTCATGAAGACGCTTTATGGCAGATTTACAAGCGTTTGCGTCCGGGCAACCCCATGTTGCTGGAAAAGGCGAAGCAGCTGTTTTTCGAGAAATTCCAGGATTTATCCCGCTATCGTTTAGGGCGGGTAGGACGATTCCGTATTAACCGCAAACTGGGTCTGGATATTCCTAACGACGAAATGGGTCTAACCACTCAAGACGTAATTGTCGCCTTGAAATACCTTATCAAGCTGTGCGATAAAGACCCGTCTGTACGCATAGACGATATTGACCATTTAGGAAACCGACGTTTACGTACTATAGATGAATTGGCGGTTGATGAACTTCGTAAGGGCTTTATGAAGCTCACGCGTACGGTTCGTGAACGTATGAACATGAAAGATGCCGATGAACTTACTCCGCAGAATTTGGTTAATCAAAAGAGTATTTCTTCAACGGTAGATTACTTCTTTGGTCGAGGCGAATTGTCGCAGGTAGTAGACCAAACCAATCCGCTGTCTATGCTAACGCATGAAAGACGTTTATCTGCTTTGGGACCTGGCGGTTTGAATCGTAAGCGCGCGGGATTTGATGTCCGAGACGTTCACCATTCACACTTTGGCCGTATTTGCCCCATTGAAACCCCTGAAGGTACCAACATCGGTTTGATTTCTTCTTTGGCTACGTATGCGGCTGTAGACGCATTTGGATTTTTGGTAACTCCGTATCAGGTTGTTAAAGACGGTGTAATTCAAAAGGATGTTCGATGGCTTCGTGCAGATGAAGAAAAAGACAGTATCTTTGCTCCTGCGGACGTTAATATTGTAGACAATAGAATTGTCGGCGATGATCGTACCATCGGAGAGAATGTTTTGGTTCGTCATAAAGGCGAATATGAAATTCATAAAAATACTGAAGTCGATTATTTAGATGTTTCTCCCTGTCAGATGGTCGGTGTTTCGGCTGGTTTGATTCCATTTTTGGAACATGACGACGCGAACCGTGCTTTGATGGGTTCTAACATGCAGCGTCAAGGGGTTCCGCTTTTAATGTCCGAGGCTCCTATCGTTTCAACCGGTATGGAAGCGGCGGCGGCGAGAAACTCCAGTTTGATTATTCGCTCCAATCGCGCGGGTAAAGTTACCTACGTAGACGGTGCCCGCTGCGTTGTTATGGGACCGTTGGACGAAGACGGCAAGATTATCGAATCCGATAAGTACGAAGACGAATACGTTATGCGTAAATTCGTCAGTTTGAATGATCAAACCTGTCAGAATCAGCGTCCGATTGTTAAGCCGGGTCAGATTTTGGAAGCCGGTGAAATTATCGCCGACGGCGCGGCTACCGATCAGGGAGTGCTCGCCTTGGGCAGAAACGTCCTGTGCGCGTTTATGGTTTGGGACGGTTACAACTACGAAGACGCTATTATTCTGTCCGAAGAACTGGTTCAAAGCGATACTTATACATCTATTCATATTATTGAATTGGAAAAGGAAATTCGCGATACGAAGCTCGGACGGGAAGAATTTACACGTGATATTCCCAACGTTTCAGAAAAGGCGTTGCGGAATTTGGACGAAAACGGTATCGTTCGTATTGGAACCTACGTTCGTCAGGGCGATATTTTGGTAGGTAAGGTTTCGCCGAAGTCGAAGACGGAACTTACACCTGAAGAAAAATTGCTTCACGCGATTTTCGGTCGGGTTGGAGAAGACGTTAAGAACGATTCTTTGGAAGTTCAGTCCGGCGTTGAGGGTATTGTAATTGATACTCAGCGAATCGCGCGCCGAAGTACTTTAACCGACGAGGAAAAGATCGAATTTGATACGGTTTTAGCTCAGTTGGAAAACGAATACTACGCTAAAATCGCCGCCAAGTTTTCGACGATGATTACTGCCATGGAAACGCTTCTCGGTCAGCCGATTCACGATATTAACGGTGAATCGCTGGTAGAAGATTTGGAGTACAAGGCGGTTACCGCCAACGCATCGTCGTTTAATCCTGAACGAACGGACGTATGGGCGACCTTAACAGAAAAACAGCGTGAACAGTTTGTTACTATGTATCGCAGCAAGTATCCCGGAGTTAAGGCTTTGGTAGATACGTTAGACCGGAAGCGTAATTCGCACAAACGGGGTGATGAACTTCGTAACGGCGTATTACAAATGGTTAAGGTCTTTATTGCCAACAAACGAGTTCTTTCGGTTGGTGATAAAATGGCAGGTCGGCACGGTAACAAGGGTGTTATTTCCAAGATTCTTCGCCGTGAAGATATGCCGTTCCTTGCAGACGGTACTCCGATTCAAATATTGTTGAATCCGTTGGGCGTCCCTTCTCGTATGAACGTGGGACAGATTTTGGAAACGCACCTTGGCTGGGCTGGCGCGAAGCTTGGATTCCGCGCGATAACGCCCGTTTTTGACGGTGCAAGCGAAAGCGAAATCAACGATTTACTGGAACAGGCAGGTTTGCCTCGGCACGGTAAAGCGCGTTTGTACGACGGTCGTACCGGTGAACCGTTTGATCAGGAAATTACCGTTGGGTACATTTACATGCTCAAACTTCACCATTTGGTAGACGACAAGGTTCATGCGCGCAGTACAGGGCCTTACTCCATGATTACGCAGCAGCCGTTAGGCGGTAAAGCCCGTTCTGGCGGTCAGCGATTTGGAGAAATGGAAGTTTGGGCGTTGGAAGCCTACGGTGCGGCTTACGTTCTTCAGGAACTGCTTACTGTCAAGTCTGACGATGTTGACGGTCGTACCAAAATATACGAATCGATGGTTAAGGGAGAAAATACCCTTGAAGCCGGCACGCCCGCCAGCTTTGACGTTCTAACCAACGAAATTCGCGGCTTGGGTCTGAACATGCAACTGGAAAGAGGGAGTAACTAAACTATGAGTATTGTAGATCAAAAATATACGAAAGTGAACGACTACACGTCGGTCAAAATTTCTCTGGCACGCCCTCACGATATTCGTTCCTGGTCGCACGGAGAGGTGAAAAAGCCTGAAACTATCAACTACAGAACCTATCGTTCCGAAAAAGACGGTTTGTTTTGTGAGCGAATTTTTGGACCAGAAAAAGACTGGGAATGTACCTGCGGTAAATATCGCGGATTGAAATTCAAAGGGATGATTTGCGATCGGTGCGGCGTTAAAATCGCACATTCACGCGAACGTCGTAAACGAATGGGGCACATAGAATTAGCGGCTCCGGTAGTTCATATTTGGTTTTTCAAGGCGATGCCCAGTCGATTGGGCTGTTTGCTGGAGATGAAAACCACGTCGCTGGAAAAGGTGATTTACTATCAAGATTACGTTGTAACCGATGCCGGCGATACGCCCCTGAAAGAAACTCAACTGCTTACCGATGAAGAGTACCGCGAGGCGGTTGCTACTTACGGAGCGGGTACGTTCAAGGCGGAAATGGGAGCCGAGGCGGTTAGAACCCTGCTTTCCAAGTTAGACCTGGTTCAGCTGTCCAAAGACCTGCGTGCGGAATTAAACGAAACGAAATCCGTACAGCGTAAAAAAGAGTTAATCAATCGATTAAAGCTGGTTGAGGCTTTGCGCGATTCCGATAACGACCCGGTTTGGATGGTTTTAGATGTTATTCCGGTTATTCCGCCGGATTTACGTCCTTTGGTTCCGTTGGAATCAGGCAACTTTGCGACCAGCGATTTAAACGATTTATACCGTCGAATTATCAATCGTAACAATCGTTTGCGTAAGCTGGAAGACCTCAACGCGCCGGACGTAATTATTAAAAACGAAAAGCGAATGCTGCAGCAGTCGGTAGATGCGTTGTTTGATAACGGTCGTTGTAAACGTCCTGTCATGGGACCGTCCAATCGAGCGTTAAAGTCTTTGACCGATATGATCAAAGGTAAACAAGGCCGATTCCGTGAAAACCTGTTAGGTAAACGAGTAGACTATTCTGCCCGTTCGGTAATTGTAGTCGGGCCGTCGTTAAAGCTGCATCAATGCGGTCTTCCCAAAAAGATTGCCTTGGAGTTGTTCCAGCCGTTTATTATTCGTCGTTTGAAAGACCTTAAGCATGCGGATACTATTAAAAGTGCCAAGAAAATGCTTGAGCGAAAGGACGAGGAGGTTTGGGATATTT
>CAYZMZ010000165.1:2122-7321 GCA_964479655.1 uncultured Planctomycetaceae bacterium | reverse complement strand
TAAAATTAAGATGAATATGCCCAACGAAGACGGCATGTTGAAAATTGCCGCTGCGTCTACTAATATCGAACGGCTTAAACCCGCCAAAGTATGCGATGCAAGCCGTTTGAATCGATTGCAAGAAATGGTTCGCGCGGTATCGATTTCCTCGGAGTTGGTTACCGGAATTGTCAAAGCCGCTTTGGCGACCGATCCGAAAATTGCCAGTTCAAAACTGGTTAAACAATACGTCAGATACGGCGTCGGACCGCGCGGAATCCAGGCGGTTGTTATGGGCGCCAAGTTTAACGCTTTGGTTGACGGGCGCGTCGACTGCAACAAAGCGGACGTTAAATCCGCCCTGTTACCCGCTTTCAGACATCGTATTTTCCTCAATTACGAGGGTATTGCCGAAACTATCGATACCGATGCCATCGTAAATGAACTAGCCTAGTTTTTTTAACGTATATTATATACGACTTCGTATACTGTATATATGACTTCGTGATTTTTCCCCTCAACGCCGTTTTGATTTCGCCCCGCTGATTGTATCAAATCCTTGATTTTTCGATCAGGGGGGAGAAAAAACAGCAGTATACAGCCAAATTGCGGGAAAAATCAAGTGAAGTGAGTGTATTTTCGGAACATTTCAGATAGATTACAGATGCGGTACAACATCGCAGGAGTTATTATGAAACGCACGCTTTTCCTGTTGTTTTGTTTGTTGCTGTCAGCCAACGTTCAAGGTCAGTTTATCCCAGCAGTTCCATCAGATAAACCGTCTGATTTGGCGACTGTTGAACAGTCCGCCAATTCCTCCGCCAATTCGCCTTCTGTTTCGTCCGCCAATTCAACGCCTGTCGCGCAGAAGTCGGAAAATTTACCGGAAAAGGCGGTTTCCAATTCGGCAATTGGATTAAAGGGATTCCCTCTAAAACGATACGCCTCGACCGTTTTTACCAAATGGGCGAAGGTAAAAGGCGAGGATAATTGCCGTCAGGCGGCGTTAGACTACATTGATTTAGTTGTCGCGCTGTCCAAAGACGACCTGTTACCGTTGGAAGTAAAAAAGCCGTTAGACGCTCAAATTAAATATCGTCTGAAGTCGCTTTGCGTAACATTGACTGCGTATAATCAACAGCATCAAAAAGCGCGTTTGGCTGCTGAAAAAGCGCAATCGGTCGCTTTGAAGAACGGGAATAACGGTATTCTCGCTCAGCAGGGTAATTTTGCCAACGCACTTAATCCCGAAAACGCTCAAACCTCCAATTACGAAAAAGAAGGACAAGAGCTGGTCGAATTAATCCAGAAAACGATTCGGACTCAAACTTGGGAATCCAACGGAGGTCCCGGACAGATTCAATACTGGGGTCAGCAAAAAGTACTGGTTATCAGTCAGACGCTAGAAGCGCATGAAGAAATCAGCGCGTTGTTAGAGATGCTGCGCCGATAAATTCCGTTTTAGACCTGCAATCAAAGGAATCGAGCACGAAATCCGCAGATATTCGTACTGATACAGCTTCTACTTTTAGATTTTCGGGGGAACGTTGGTATCCAGTCGGCAAAATCCTGCCGTCAAAATGACTACACTCCCTTGGAAAATCCTGCCGTCGAGGTAGCTGCGTTCCTCGGAACAATCAAAAGAAGTTAGTATACTCGAATATCTTCTCTCTTCTTTTTTGCGGACTATCTTGAACAGCGGAATATAGTCTTTTATAAATTCTACAATTATTCTATTTTAGCATTTATCTAAAATTATTATTTTCGCTATTTTATTTGTTTTATGATTGCAAAAAGTTTTCCTGTAATTAGTATTAAGTCGAATACCCGATTATGACGATTGTATGGATACGAGAATTAAACTTTGAAAGGTTGCATAATATGCTTAAACGAACTATCCTTACCAGTCAAACACCGTTCCATTATTACAGTTTTGAAGACGGATATTATCCAACACGCGAAACAGAAACGGCATTAAAATCCCTAATCCGCTGCGTAAAACGGCGTGAGGGCACGTCCGTAATATTAGGGGCAACCGGAACCGGTAAATCCCTGCTGTGCACGTTGCTTTCAGAAAGTTTGAGCAGCGATTTAAGTGTTGTTACGATAAACAATACGAACGATTGCACGCCAAAATCGCTGTATCAGTCCATATTATTTGAGCTGGAACGTCCGTATTTAGGGATGGACGAAAACGAAATGCGGCTGGAATTGCTCGATATTCTAACCGATCCCTCTCGTTTTCCCGCTGGAATGGCGTTGATAATCGACGAAGCGCATAATTTATCTCAGGAAACGTTGGAAGAACTCCGCTTGATGACAAACGGTCGTTCGCGGAAAAAATGTGCTCTTTCCGTCGTTTTATGCGGCAATTTGCGATTGGAAGAGAATTTATCGCACCCGCGTCTGGAGAGCTTTCAGCAACGAATCAGTACGAGAATATGCCTTGATCCGTGGACGAAAAAGCAAGTTTCCGATTATATTACCGCGCGCTTAAAGGCTTTTGTCGAAAAAGTCCCGCCGAAGTCCGTCAGTCGAATTAAAAAGTTTTCGGTTGAAGCCGGTTCCGCAGTTCATACAGCCTCTGGAGGAGTTCAAAGACTGGTTGTTCAGCTTTGCGATCAGGCGTATCTGTCGGCAGTAGAAGCGAAAATTCCGTGCGTCGACGCCGATTTAATCCAATCCGTCTGGGCACAAATTCAGCAACTTCCCGACCCGTGCTCTGAAATGCCTAAATCGAGCCCGAGTACGTCCTCCGATTCCTGTATCGAATTTGGTTCCTTGGACGACGATTCGCCCTCCGGTTTCGATGATTTAAATTCCGGTTTTGACCCGGATAAAGCCGATTCAGACAACGCCGATTCCAACAAAGCCGATTCAGACTGCGCCGAAAGCGATTCCGCGTTAAAATCAGTCCAAAGCGGCGTGGACGACAATTTACAACCGTCGAAAGATTCTGGAATCTCAGAAAATTCCGAGGCGGAAACCGAATCGGACGAAGACCCGTTCAAGATTAATTTCGACGCCTTGGATAAGGCACAGGCATCGATTTCGGAACTGGTTGACGCTCCAGAACAATCCGAACAAGACCGTCAACCGACTCCCATTCCGTCGTCCGATCTGCCGATAGAAAACGCGATCAACAGAGCGAATAATATTATTGGGCAGATAGACCAAATAGAAGCCTATTTTACGTCTTACTGTACAGTAGATTACGTAGAATCTCCGTTGGCCGATACGTCCCAGCCGTTGGACAATCCTCCTGCGCCGCAGGAACCGACTTTCCGTTCCGTTTCCGATTCTGAGAGTTTGAAAAACCGTCCTGAAACAGGACAGACGATTGTATTATCGCGTCCGTTTGGATATTTAGACCCGTTTGATGAATCGTTCCAGCAAGAGGAAACCGTCCGTCTGGACGAGGCGCACCCGGTTCCGGCGTCGCCCTACTCCACCCACCGAGGCGGCATGGTAAAAAGTGCAGTCCAGGAAGAAAAAAAGGGCGTTTATTGATACTAATCGGGAACCCGTCAGAAACGGTTTTACGGTAAAAAAGAACTTGATGGGGGGAATAAGGAAACTGTATAGCAATATACAACCGTATTCCCCTTTTGTTTTATAGATACAGGATAAAATAGACATCGATGAACAAAGTAGAAACGATCAGCGAAGCCGACGACGATTTTTCCGCAACAATTCAGCGGGTCTATTTTTATGCCTTGAGTATTGAATCCCGACCGATGGAAGCCCGATTAAAGAAAAAGCATACCGAAAACTGGGGGGGAATCGCCCTGATTTTCGGACGGCTCGGCGGGCAAGAAACCGCAATAGTCCGTACCGGCGTCGGACGTAAAAATGCGCTCAATGCCGCTAAAATCGTAATAAATCGGCTAAATCCTGAATTGGTCTATTCGGTTGGTTTTGCCGGCGCGTTAAATCCCACGCTGAAAAAATTCCAGATTATTCCCCTCAATTATCCGCCTGAAAATTGTATCGATATTCCCTCGGATAATCCGACGAAATTCCCTGTTCTTTATACTGCCGATCACGTTGTTACCGATATTACGCAAAAAAGGGAACTGTTTGAAAAATTTCATGCGGATTTAGTCGATATGGAAACCGATGGAATCGCTCAAGTTTGCCGGTCAACGAAAACGCCGCTAAAATGCGTCCGCATTGTTTCCGATACCGCAGGAGAGAATATCCCGCCGGATATTCAAAATATTCTACAGCAAAAATCCGCTGCCGGACAAATTGGAGCGGCTTTGGGTTCGATTTTTCATAAACCCAAGCGGGTTTTCGATTTAATGTCCTTGCAAGCCAGCGCGTTGCAGGCCGCAGAGTTGCTCGTCTCATTTTTAACAGATGAAAATAAATAGATCGTTGCAAAAACCAGGACGATTTTTCCCTCCGTTCGCCTCGAAAACGACTTTTATCAATATAAACAGACTATTTCCGTCTTTCTTGTCTTTTGTCGTCCGAATTTTCACCCGAATTTCCGTCCGAAAAATGTTTTTCTGATTCCTCTTGCATAAATCCGTCTTATATATATAATTAAGCGCGGTAAGTGAGAATTATACTATGACTGATTGATTTTTTCTCTTGACGTCGTTTTGATTTCGCCCAAACAGACTAAAACAACCCTTTGTTTTGTTGATTGAGGCGAAATGAAACGACTGGGGTTTGTTATTCAAACCGGAAAAAGTCAACTGAAATCAGTATAATAAGGGTATTCTCGTATACCGATTCCACTTGAAATTTCCCCCGGATTGCCAATTCGGATGTCGAATGCGCCGCTTAACGGCAACAGAACAAACACAAAAATTAAATATACTGATTTCCCTTGCAACTTCCCGGTTTAGATTTTCATAAACCCGCCGTTTCGTTTCGCCTTGATAAGCAAAACAAGGATTAAGCTCAATTTACGGGGCGGAAATCAAAACGGCGTTCAAGGAAAAAATCACGTTGTAATCGTATAAAACGTGAAATCCAAAAGTCATACGGAACAGTTCAGGCAATCCCCGGTATTACTTTCCCCCTAAAACAACCATGATCGATATAAATTCCGAGATAATGATTGAGGCATCGCATTTGTCCAAGTACTACGGAGCTTTTGCGGCCGCGGCTGACGTCAGTTTTTCCATTCGACGCGGTGAAGTCGTTGCTTTTTTAGGTCCCAACGGGGCGGGTAAAAGCACAACGATGAAAATGCTGACCGGCTAT
>CAYZMZ010000165.1:0-2112 GCA_964479655.1 uncultured Planctomycetaceae bacterium | reverse complement strand
CCTTCGTCTGGAATCGCCCGAATTGCCGGGTTTGATATGTCAACCCAGCGCGTAGAAGGAGCGCGTCATTTAGGCTATCTTCCCGAAAATGGACCGCTGTATCCTGATATGACGCCCCGAACTCTGCTGACGTTTTTCGGGCAGGCGCGCGGGCTATCTCCTAAAACGCTTAAATCGCGCATGGACAAAGTAATTCAGCTTTGTAAATTGGGAGAGGTAATCGGAAAGCCGATTGGTAAACTGTCCCGCGGTTACAGACAGCGGGTTGGAATGGCGCAGGTACTGCTTCATGAACCCGATGTTTTAATTATGGACGAGCCGACAGCCGGCTTGGATCCAAATCAAATTCACGATGTTCGGGAAACGATCCGATTGTTGGGGCAAACGAAAACCATTCTTCTTTCAACTCATATTTTACAGGAAGTTGAAGCGATGGCGCAGCGCGTCGTATTTATCAACGAAGGCAAGCTGGTTTTCGACGGCTCGATAAATGAACTTACCGAAAACGGGAAATCACTCGATGAAAAATTCAGGGAATTAACTGCAGCGTAAACAAAAAACAATTATGAACTTTAATACAACAATAGCCGTTTTCAAGCGGAATTTTTTCGCCTATTTTTCCAGTCCAACCGGATACGTGTTTATTTGCGTGTTTGTATTACTAAGCGCGTTTTCCGCCTTTTGGCCCGCCGCTTTTTTCAACATGAACCTGGCGAATTTGGGACAGTTGAATAAAGTCTTTCCCTTTATTATGCTGATTTTTATCCCCGCAATTACGATGAGTTGCTGGGCAGAGGAACGACGGCTGGGAACAGATGAACTTTTACTCACCTTACCCGCAAAAGATACGGATATTACCGCCGGCAAGTTTTTAGCGGCTGTCGGTATTTATACCGCCTCGCTGTTATTTTCCGCAATTTGTTTGCTGAGCGTTTTATCGTGGCTGGGAAATCCCGATATTGGTCTGTTTTGCAGCACGTTTTTCGGATATTGGCTAATCGGAATTGCCATGTGTGCCGTTGGAATGGTAACCTCTTTTCTGACGTCGAATTTAACGATGGCTTATATTTTCGGGGTTTTACTCAACGCGCCGCTGGTTTTTGCGGCGTGGGGTGCGAATTTATTTTCTCCCGAAGCGGGAAAATGGATTGCTCAATGGAGCTACGGAAATCAATTTGAACCCTTTGGACGAGGACTGCTGACTTTTTCCAGTACGCTCTATTTTATAGCCGTCGCGGTTGTTATGCTTTACGTTTGCATGATTTTAATTTCTCGTCGGCATTGGTCGGGAGGAAACGGCGGCTGGAATCACGCGATTCATTATACTATCCGAACGGTCTGTTTGATTGCGATTGCCGCCGGACTGGTTGCTGTCGTCCGGGTACATGATTTTCAACTCGATTTTACGGTAGAAAAACTGAACTCAATGGCTCCCGAAACCAAGACGTTAATCGATAGTATTAAACCCGAAAGACCCGTAAAAATCGAGGCTTATATCAGTCCTGAAGTTCCGCAACGATACGTTCAAACGAAGTTACAAATGGAGCGTCTGCTACATGAAATTCAGACGCGGGGCGGAAACAGAATCGAAGTTAATTTCCATTATATTTCTCCTCTGACCGAACAGGCGTTGTTGGCGGAAAAACAATACGGTATTCGTCCAAAATCCGTTTCGGAATTATCGCGCGAGCTGGTTTCGACGGAAGATATTTTTCTGTCGGCCGCCTTTACCTCCGGCATGGAACAGGTTATTATTCCGTTTATCGACCCCGGTATGTCGGTAGATTACGAATTATCCCAGGCGTTGGCTACGGTTTCGCAAAAACAGCGGAAACGAATCGGCGTCGTTCGTACAGATGCACAGATATTTAGCGGTATAGATTTTCAGTCTATGCGTCCTTCTCCCGATTGGTTAATTATCGATCAGTTAAAATCGACGTATAATATAGAGGAAGTAAGCCCGCAAGAAAAGATTAATCCCGCAGACTGGGATGCCTTGATTTGTGTTCAGCCGTCTTCAATGGGTCCCCAGGAGATGGATAATTTTCTGGACGTAATTCGGGCAGGCGTTCCAACCGCGATTTTTGAAGACCCGGTTCTGGTTTACGCGTC
>CAYZMZ010000164.1:0-7327 GCA_964479655.1 uncultured Planctomycetaceae bacterium | reverse complement strand
TATGGCTGGCAAACGCCTTTATTACTCCCGCGCAGATCGTAAAAGGGCCGGATGGCAATACCTATATGGTTTCTTCGGGACAGATAACCGAAGTGTTGACCCTGCACATGTCCGATGTAAGCAAACCGTGGCTTTGGTGGAAATTTGTTACCTACGGATTCGCTCATTCGTCCAGTTCCGCCTATCATATTATCGGTAATATGCTTGCCCTGTTTTTTCTGGGGACGTACGTTGAAGACCGATACGGGCGCAACCAGTTTTTGGGATTTTATCTTGCCTCGATAGTAGTCGGCGGTCTATTTTGGGTATTTTGTACGTGGCTGGAAGGTTCTTCAACCGGAGCGATTTTAGGAGCGTCTGGCGGAGTTACCGCGACGGTAATCTTGTTTACGCTAACCTATCCGCGTGTAACGCTTTACTTGAATTTTCTTATTCCGGTACCTGCGTGGGCGATCGGTCTGTTTTTGGTGGGTTCTGATATGTACGGAGCGATAAAAGGGGAAGGACTGGCAGGAAGCAACGTTGCCTATACCGTTCACCTAGGTTCTGCGGCGTTTGCGGCGTTATATTTTGTCTGTAACTGGAATTTTACCCGATTGGGAGCTTTTTGCTTGGGGGATTTTTCGACTGCCTTTGCTGGAATGGGACGATCGCGAATAAAAATTCATCAAGATTCTCGCTATGCTCAAGACGATGAATATTTAGATGGCGATTCGCGTCAAGCCGATCGACAGGAATCGACGCCCCGGGATAACGCACAAAGGGAAAAAGACGCCCGATTGGAAGCTGAAATGCGGGACGAAGTCGATAGAATCCTGAAGAAAATCTCGAAAACCGGGCGAGAAAGTATAACCAGAGCGGAAGAACGGACTTTGCAGGCGGCCAGCGAGTTCTTTCAAAAGAAACGCTAATTGGAGAGACTGCCGGGCACGGGATTTGGCGATTGGGCGATTTAGCGGTTGACGATTGTCGATTTGACGTAAGGCGACGATTTAGCGTTTGACGATTGTCGTTTTGAAAGAATCAGCGGAATAAAAAAGACATCCAAGTGAATATCACGTAGATGCCTTTTTATTTACAAGTGTCTTTTTGTATACGACCTATCGGAGCTGAAATCAACTCTGTTTTGCTCTCGATTTAACGACGCTCCGTATTAACGGCAGGTCTTATTACAGGTTATCGACAACCAAGTCGCCGACTTCGGTTGTTGAATATCCCATCTTTCCAGCCGCCTGAGATTTCATTTTGGTTCCGGTAACCGTCATGATAGAATTGTAAACGCGCTGGGACGCCTTTTCGTATCCGGCGTTGTTAAGCAGCATCGCAGCAGCCGAAATTGTAGCGATGGGGTTAATAACATTTAAACCGGTGTACTTGGGAGCGGATCCGCCCATCGGTTCAAACATGCTTACGCCGCCTTTTTCCGGATTGATATTTCCGCCGGCAGCAACGCCCATTCCGCCTTGCAGCATGCCGGCCAAGTCGGTAATAATATCGCCGAACAGGTTGGTTGTAACGATTACGTCGTAATGCTCAGGATTTTTGACCATCCACATACAGCAGGCATCCACGTGATTGTAATCCTTTTCAATGTCGGGATATTCCGCGCCGACTTCCTGGAAGGTGCGCCAGTAAAGATCGTGCCCGTAAGTTAAAACGTTGGTTTTGGCGACCAAGGTTAAGCGTTTTTTATCGTTTCGTTTGCGGCACAATTCAAACGCCCAGCGGATAATACGTTCGGTTCCCTTTCGGGTATAGATAGCCAGCTGGGTTGCGACTTCGTCTGGAGTTCCCTTTTTCAGCCAGCCGCCGTTTCCGACGTACATATCTTCGGTATTTTCGCGCACGACGACGAAATTAAGGTCTTCTGGTCCCTTGTTTTTCAGCGGGGTTTCGACTCCCGGATACAGTCTTACCGGGCGAAGATTGACGTACTGATCGAACATAAAACGCATTTGAAGCAACAGCCCTTTTTCGAGGATACCGGGCTTTACGCGCGGATCGCCAATCGCTCCGAGTAAAATGTTGGGATAAGCGGTAAGCTGTTCGCGTGCGTCTTCAGGGAGAACTTCTCCGGTTTTCAAATATCGATTGGCACCGTAATCAAATTCTTTTTCTTCGACTTTAATTCCTTCGTCTTTGCAAACAGCGCGAAGAACTTTCATGCCTTCCGCGACCACTTCAGGTCCGGTACCATCGCCGCCCATAACGGCTACCTTTAATACATTTTCGCTCACTGGACTATCCTTTATATTAAAATTCTTGCAATATATGCTTGTTTTACCGGGAGTTTTTGTTGCTTTTGGGTATGATATGTTTCACGCAGTTTTTGCGAATACCGAACCGAAAAACAAAAATTTCCTGTCTGTACTGGTTCCACTTGACTTTTTCCGGTTTGAATAACAAACGTCAGTCGTTTCATTTCTTTCCAAATTGATCAAACAAAGCGTTGTTTGATTCAGGAGGACGAAACCAAAACGATGTCAAGAAGAAAAAATCACGTGGTTGTAGTATAAAACTTCCAGTAACCTCTGCATAACAATTATACTGTCTGCTATTATAAGCCGATTACTAAAATTGGCAAGGGACGGCAAAAACGTTTTTCTAAAAGACGAATAAATCGTCGCAGCATTCGTATAAAATATTGAGTATAATCTCTCTGCCGGGTCTAGTTGAAATTAATCGGGAATCTGTTAAAATATAACAGTAGGTAGAATTTGAATGTTCCTCAACCCTAAACCTTCCCCGTTATATGAAAGAAGAAGATATCCTTGTAATACCGACTGATGTATTTCATTCAGCTGGTTATTTTCAGGGTTTTTCCCTGCTGAAAGAAGAATTTATCCGTAGTCTGCTGACCGAGCAAAACGTTTCGTTTCGCCGTCGGGCTGATATGGAATTAGACCCGTCCTACAAACAGCTGATTCCTTATATGATTATTCGTTATACCGAGCCGGACGGACAGATAAAATTGTTTCGATACGTGCGCGGAAAAGGAATGGGCGAAGGACGACTCCACGAAAAACATTCTGTTGGGGTGGGTG
Source organism: uncultured Planctomycetaceae bacterium (assembly GCA_964479655.1). Taxonomy (GTDB): domain Bacteria; phylum Planctomycetota; class Planctomycetia; order Pirellulales; family Thermoguttaceae; genus RUG11551. Next base: position 4,283 of record CAYZMZ010000164.1, on the reverse strand, counting down.
GACATATTTCAACCGAAGACGTCCGTTCACAAGGCGGAACCCCCAATTCAAAAGGCTGGGAAGCCTATCATTTAGGTATGCAGCGGGAATTGTCGGAAGAAGTTGATATGCAATCCCCCTACAAGGCAACCTGCGTTGGGTTGATTAACGACGACTTGACCGAAGTCGGAAAAGTTCATCTGGGTGTTGTGCATATATTAGACGTAGAACGTCCAGACGTGTTTGCCAAAGAAACGGATTTGTTGCGAAGCGGATTCGTCCCGGTTGACGAATTAATGCAAGACCTTGACCTGTTTGAATCCTGGTCCAGCATTTCCCTGAAAGCATTGTTTGAATAATCAAAAAATTATACAATCGCGTATATCGCGGTTGTCGTATAATTATAATGTAAACGAGGTAAAGATTCCGGTTTGAGTTGGAAAACCTTCAAGCTGGATCTGTATTGTAAATTGATGTTAAATTGGTTTTAGTAAATTTTTATTGAAGAGAAAGAATCATGTCTATAGAATTAACTTCCGTGGCAGCGACTGAGGTGCTTAAAGTTATGGAAGCCCAAAAGCTGGATGCGGATAATACCTATTTGCGCGTTCAGATTAAAAGCGGCGGTTGCAGCGGAATGAACTACGCTTTGGCGTTCGATACGAATTTCGATAAGTCGATTGATACGATTTTCCCGCAAAACGGAGTAAACGTAATTACGATGAAAAAATTCGCTCCGTTTTTGGACGGCAGTACGGTCAACTTTTTAGACGGGCCGATGGGACGCGGATTTTTAGTCGAAAACCCGACTTTTCCGGCTAGCGCAGGTTGCGCCGGTTGCCATCACTAAATTTCCGTATCGCCATTCAAAATATGTCCGACCGATTTTTTTGTCCTGATCTGCCGACTTCGGGAACGATAGATTTATCTCCCGAAGAATCCCATCACGCCAGTTCCGTTTTGCGTGTAGAATCGGGTGATATGCTTACTTTGTTCGATGGGAAGGGACATCAAGCGGAGGGAATAGTTGTATCGGTCAGTAAAAAATCGGTTGAATTGGAAGTTGAATCGTATCAGCTTCTTTCACGTGAATCGCAGCGTCGTTTAACCGTGGCGATCGCTCTTCCGAAGGGGGATCGTCAAAAATGGCTTGTAGAAAAATGCGTCGAATTGGGGGTTTCGCAAATTCAACCCTTGGATGTAATTCGTTCGGTCGCCAAGCCGGAAAAACAGGTTGTCGAACGATTGGAACGGCAGGTTATCGAGGCGTCTAAACAATGCCGTCGAAATACTCTCATGGCGATTCTTCCGCCGCTTAAATGGGATAATTTTTTGAAAAAATGTGGCGAGACGCCTTCTAATTCTCAATTCTGGATTGCTCACCCGGGTGGAAAATCCGTCGAAGAATTACTTGCCGTCCAGCCGGACTGCTCTGATTTTATCGTTGCAATCGGACCGGAGGGCGGATTTGCTCAAGACGAATGCCAAGCAGCCGTTGACGCTGGATTTAGCCAGCTATCGTTGGGAAAAAGAATCTTACGGATTGAAACGGCGGCTATTTCTATTGCCGCACAAATTTGTAACTAGAGCTTCTGTTTTAAATGTTAAAATAGGATATTTTCTAGCTTGTTTTAAAGAGTTATTCAGAAAAATCGTTTTTTTTAGAAAAAACCCTTTACATTCTCAAATTATAAGCTATAGTAAAAATAATTCGTTTAGATAAACTGTATCGAATACATAGATTTCGATATTTGTTATCTTTGTAACTGTAAGATAAACTGTAAGGAACCTGACATGAACGTGCTAGCTATAGCTTTTTTGATTTCGAGTTCGTTGTTTGAACCCGTTTCGGCGGATTCGCTTCAAAGCAATTTATTATCGGGGGGATTACCCAAGTTAAATTCAACCTACGATATTATAGTTCGGAATATTATCTTTTTAGAGCCTGCCAAGCAGGAGGAATCCAAGAAAGACGATGGCAAGGACGCGCAGAAGCAGGAAGAATCCAAGAAGGACGATGCCAAGGACGCTGAAAAGCAGGAAGAATCCAAGAAGGACGACGCCAAAGACGCTGGAAAGCAGGAAGAATCCAAGAAAGACGACGCCAAGGACGCGGGAAAGCAGGAAGAATCCAAGAAGGACGATGGCAAGGACGCTGGAAAGCAGGAGGAATCCAAGAAGGACGATGGCAAGGACGCTCAGAAGCAGGACGAATCCAAGAAAGACGATAGCAAAGACGCTCAGAAGCAGGACGAATCCAAGCCGGAACCTAAAAAAGAGGAATCCAAGTCGGAGCCTAAAAAGGACGAATCCAAGCCGGAACCTAAAAAGGTGGAGACCAAGCCAGAGCCTAAAAAAGAAGAATCCAAGCCCGCTTTTGAAGTGATTGAATTAAAGGCAAAACGTTTTACTTCCGTAGAAGAATTGTCGGCTACCGTGATTCCGAAAAACTGCTATCCGGTTTCCTTAGATATAACGGAATGGCAAACCCCCTTCCGCGTTATAAGCGCAAAAAAGCATGGAGATAAAGTTGAAAAGGGAGATCGTCTGGTAGAATTGGACTTGGAAAGCTACGATCGTGCCCTGAACGATTTACGCCGTGAAAAGAAAATGGCGGATATTACCTTTGCCCGCGCCCAGGCGGCAATCGAAAATCAACGTCAGTTGAACGAATTGGATCAGTTGGAATTGAATCAAACTATTTCCCGCAGTAAAGACGATTTTAAGTATTTTTGGGACGTTGAATGGCCCGCAAAATTGCAGTCGTTGGAATTACAGGCTCAAGTCGATAAGCGTGCTTTGGAAGCTGAAGAAGAAGAAATGAAACAGCTGGAAAAAATGTACAAAGCCGACGATTTGGTTGAGCATGAAGAAGAATTTCTGCTCAAACGTCAGCGATTAAGCCTTGATATTGCCCAGTTTAACTATAAAAGATCGGTGGATCGGTATAATCGCAATAAAAATATAACTTATCCTAATACCGAAATGGATAATAAACAAAAATATCAGCGTTTGGAAGCCAATTGGAAAGCGGCGTTGGCTGTATCGGCTACCGTTCTCAAGTCGGCTGAACTGGATTTTGAAGGGCAAAAAGTATCCCTGGAAAGACTGACGATTAAACTTGAACGAATGGAAAAGCAGCGCGAGATTTTGGAATGCAAGGCTCCCGAAAGCGGACGTTTTTATTTCGGTTCGTTTGAAAACAATAAATACGCTAATTTCGATGCCTTTTCCGGTTTGCTCAAAGCAAACGGCGCTCTTCCGATAAAAAAGGTTTTCGGGGTAATTGTTCCAGAAGATACCGAATTGCAATTGTCGATTGCTATTCCTGAAAAAATATGGGGAGATATGGAAAACGGACTTAAAGGCTGGTTTGTGGCCAACGCCTATCCGCGAAACGAGTTATCCGTTTCTTTGAAATCGTTTACTGAATTTCCGCTGACGGAGAACGAATATCAAGGAATTGCCATTGTAAAAGACGATATTCCGTCTGCTATGAGATTTATTCCCGGTATGAAAGGCAAAGTTAAGTTTGTTATAGCGGACAAGCAGAAAGCTATTATGATTCCCGAATCCGCTTTAGGTCGAGAAGGGGCAACCTCGCAACGGTACGTTTACGTTTTGAAAAATAACGTTCCCAGCAAGCGCGATGTTAAAACGGGATATTCCTCCAATAATCAAATAGAAATTACCGACGGATTAGAGTCGGGTGAAAAGCTGATTAAAGATTGGCGCAAGGCGGAAGAATAGTATTTCCGCTCTCCGGGTTCCTTCATGTTATCGTGCCTTCTCGTTTTTTCCCACCGGATTTACGGAAGGCACGAACGTACGAAGTTCACGAAGAAAATTTGCAAGATAGTGAAAATAGACGGTTTGCGTAATCAAGAAATCGCACTTCAAGAGGAAAAAATTAAATAAAGACAAAATATTCTGTTTATCTGTTTTGTCTTTTATCTATTTTACGAAAACGATGGATATATGATATATACGGAGCGCGGGACGTCCGTAATATTCTTCTGTATCGATTTTTTGGGGGTACCCCGATCTGAAAACGAAAATGTTTGACGTTTCCTGATAAAATAATCCGATTCTGGTTCAAGATTCCAATAATTTGAGACGATTGTATTGATAGTAGCGATTGTATCAACCGGTATAGGACTGAAAATACATAGAAAGTTCGGAAATGAATCAGAATAAACAGACTAAATTCTATCGAGCCTTGCTTATAACCTTAATTGTGGTTACAGCGGGGGCAATAAATATAGGTTGTACGCCGTTTGATTATTATGATCCGACCTTGGAGC
>CAYZMZ010000163.1:0-7328 GCA_964479655.1 uncultured Planctomycetaceae bacterium | reverse complement strand
ACTCCAGTAATGCGGCAGTATACGGAAGCGAAAACCGCGTTTCCCGATACGGTATTGTTTTTTCGTATGGGCGATTTCTATGAAATGTTTGCCGACGACGCGAAAACAGCTGCCAAAATTCTCGGTTTAGCTCTTACCAGCCGCGATAAAAGTACAAATGCGATTCCGATGTGCGGATTTCCGCATCATCAGCTAGACCCGTATCTGGCTAAAATGGTAGCGGCGGGCGTAAAGGTTGCAGTTTGTGATCAAATGGAAGACCCCAAGTTCGCAAAGGGGATTGTAAAGCGTGCCGTTACCCGGGTTGTTACCGCCGGAACGCTGATTGACGATTCCATGCTGGATCCGAATAGCAATAATTATCTGGCTGCCGTTGTACAGGGAAAGCACGATACGGTGGGAATCGCGTGGATAGAGCTGTCAACCGGCTTTTTTCAAGCGGCGGGATTCCCTAAAAATGAATTATTGGATCAGATTGCGCGAATTAATCCAAGCGAAATTCTGCTGGAAGATAACTCAAAGCTTTTGCCCGACGACGTGCTTAATTCTACGATGATTACCCGGCGAATGAGCTGGCAGTTCGGCTTTGATAATTCTTTCCGAACGCTAAGCGAGCATTTCAAAGTACGTAATTTGGACGGATTCGGATTTACGCAGTCAGAAACAGACGAACAGGCTATCCGTGCTGCTGGAGCGATTCTGGCTTACTTAACGGAAACGCAAAAGACCTCTTTGGATCATATACAAAATCTAACTCCTTACAGTTCCAAAAAGGTTTTAGAAATAGACGAATCCACCCGCCGCAGTTTGGAAATAAACTATACAATGCGCGGGAATCGTCGAGATGGTTCGCTCTTAGGCGCGATAGATCGAACCGTAACCGCAGTCGGTGCTCGTCTGCTGGCCTCGTGGCTGTCAGACCCTTTGACCGATATAACCCGAATCAATTTACGTCAATGTGCGGTTGAAGAACTGGTAAATAATCCGCAAATAAACGAACGGCTTCGTGATACAATCAACGGTATTTACGATATAGAGCGATTACTAACCCGCGTTTCAGCCAATCGATGTTCGCCTCGTGATTTAAGCTATTTGGGTAAAACATGGCGATTACTGCCGGAAATCAAGCGAGTCCTGGCTGACTGTACATCCGTTCTGTTATCTCGCGTTCGGGATTCTATCAATCTATGTGAAGATTTAACCGCTTTGCTGGATTCCGCATTGGTAGAAAACTGCCCCGGTCAGGCACGCGAAGGCGGATTTATTAAGTCCGGCTTTTCCGCTGAATTAGACGAGTACCGAAATTTATCCCTAGGGGGGAAAAAATGGATTGCCGATTATCAGTCTAAAATGCAGCAACTGACCGGTATAAACACGTTAAAAATCGGTTATACGCGGGTATTCGGTTATTATATAGAAATTACCAATAGTAATTCCGAAAAAATTCCGGCAGAATTTATTCGCAAGCAGACGCTTAAAAATGCGGAACGGTATATTACTCCTGAATTAAAGGAGTACGAAGAAAAAGCGTTGACCGCCGAAGAGCACGCGTTGGAAATAGAGCAAACAATATTCGGTCAACTGCGTGAAGAAACGGCGAAATATCAGAAATTAATGTATCAAACCGCCACGGTTTTGGGCGAGTTAGACGCCTTGCAATCGCTGGCAACTCTGGCGCGGGATAGAAATTACTGTCGTCCTACGATGACAGACGAGCCGATTTTGGATATTCGAGACGGACGGCATCCGGTTCTGGATATAACCCGTCCTGAAGGCGAGTTTATTCCCAACGATACAATCTGCAATCCGATTGACGGATATATTCAACTGATAACCGGACCTAACATGGCAGGTAAAAGTACCTTTATTCGTCAGGCGGCTTTAATCGTTATTCTCGCTCAAATAGGCGGATTTGTTCCGGCAAAAAGCGCGACAATAGGCGTTGCGGATAAAATTTTTGCGCGGGTCGGGGCAGGGGACGAACTGTCTCGCGGACGTTCTACGTTTATGGTTGAAATGACCGAAACGGCCCGCATACTCAACAACGCTACTGCGCAAAGTTTGGTTATTTTAGACGAAATCGGACGCGGAACCAGTACGTATGATGGTATTTCTCTCGCCTGGGCGGTGGTAGAACATCTCCATGAAAATATCGGTTGCCGTACGCTGTTTGCTACGCATTATCATGAACTGACGGATTTGGGAAACGCCAACGACGGAATTAGCAATCTGAATGTTTCCGTGCGCGAATACAACGGAAATATCGCGTTTCTCCATAAAATCGTTCCGGGCAGTGCCGATAGAAGTTACGGTATTCATGTTGCCAAACTGGCGGGCGTTCCGCAAACGGTAATATCCCGGGCAGACGAAATCCTGATTCAGTTGGAAAAAGACCAGCATGATAATTCCGGGGTATCCAATTTGGTAAAAACAAAACAGCGTTCTTCCCGTACCAATCGACTAAAAACGGCGGACGGTACGGTTCAGCTGACTTTTTTTGAACCCTTGGACAGTCCGATATTAAACGACTTGCGCAAGGTCGATATAAACAATTTAACCCCCATAGGAGCAATGGCTTTGATCCAAAAATGGCAGCAGGAATTACAGTAACACATCCGTATAACAGTATGAATGTATAGTATATATTGCCAGAATGAATGGGTAAAACAAACAAAACCAATATAATCCTACCCAAATCAGAATATACTGGTTCCACTTGACTTTTTCCGGTTTGTATAACATAAACCAGTCGTTTCATTTCGCCCTGATCGGCAAAACAAGGATTTAGCTCAACTTATTGAGCGAAATCAAAACGACGTCAAGAGGAAAATTCAAGTAGTCATAGTATAACATCTAACCTGATTATTAGATTATAACGAATTTTTTAATAATTCATAACCCCCCTTAATAGATATAAGAAAGGATCCCCTTCCATGAGAATTATTATTAATCTCGCCGTAGCCCTAACGTTGGTCTGCGGTACGTGCTTTGCGCAACAAAACTCGTCTGGCGGAACCCGTTCCGCAGGCAGCTCTACTATTGCCGCCCCCGCAACTGCCAAAACCCCGGCGGCTACAGCAACCCGTTCTGCGGCTACCGGAACCCCCGTCGGTCCGGCGTTAGCTCGTTTCCGAAAACTATCAGAACAGGCTCAGAATTATTACAAACAATTCCAGACCTTGCAGCAGGAATATCCCAAAGCAACGCCTGCACGTCAAAAAGAAATCCGTGACCAGGCTCAGAAAATGGCTGAAACCATGCAGTCGTTTAAAAAACCTTTGATTGAAGCCGCGAAAGCCGCTTTTAAAGAAGCTCCCAATAAAGACAAAGATGTCCATGACTTCCTGCTCAACAGTATCATTGTTTTACTGGATTACGACGATTACGAAGTGGCGTTAGCTGAAGCCAACGACCTGATTAAATCCGGTATGCTGGATTCCTCTATTTTCGAAATCGCCGGTTACGCCGCTTATAACACCTCAAACTATAAGTTTGCGGAACAGGCTATCGCCATGGCAGCGAAAAAAGGCGAATTAAAAGCTCCCAGCAAGATGGTTTTGGAAAATCTGCCTTATTATAAGGAAGCCTGGATTAAAGAAAAAGCCGCTCGAGACGCCAACGATCAGAACAAAGACTGCCCGATCGTTAAAATGGAAACCAGTGCTGGTACGATGACCATCCAACTGTTTGCCAACGAAGCTCCCAATACGGTTGCCAACTTCCTGGAATTGGTCAACAAGGGCTTTTACAACGGACTTACTTTCCATCGCGTTATGCAGTCCTTCATGGCTCAAGGCGGCGATCCTAAAGGGGACGGTTCCGGAGGTCCGGGATATTGCATTCCCTGCGAAACCGATAATCCGTTAGCCAGAAAGCATTTTCGCGGCAGTTTGAGCATGGCGCACGCGGGTAAAGATACCGGCGGAAGTCAATTTTTCATAACCTTTGTTCCGACAAAGCATTTAGACGGCGTTCATACCGTTTTCGGGCGGGTTATTGGCGGAATGGATGTTTTAGCTAAAATTCAACGAGAACCAGACGCCAAAGCACCTGGAATGGAACCGACGGTAATCAATAAGATTACTGTTGAATACATGCCTTCCAAATCGTTGCCGCCAGTAAAAAAGCTGCCGGAAAAGAAATTTAATAAGTAATTTTTGGGATTTTTCCTTTCCACCCCCCTGCCGATGGATTTTATCTGTCTGGTGGGGGGTTGTTTTTTTTCTAATTTATTGTTTAATGTACTATATTTGATTGCTTGGGTTTTTCCCTCCATGGCGATTTGGCGTCGCAGCGTTATTTTGTCAAAAGATATTTTGCGTTATTGCGTAATATCATCAAGCAAAACGCCTTACATGCAATATTATACTGGTTCTACTTGACTTTTTCCGGTTTGTATAACAGACCGCAGGCGTTTCATTTCGCCCCCATCGCTCAACCAAAGGGTTGTTTGATTCTGGAGAGTGAAATCAAAACGATGTCAAGAAGAAAAAATCACGTAGTTTTAGTATAAATGTTATAATCCGGAAAGATTCAAGTGGAATCAGTATGGATTGCAAAATCTTGTTCTGGTATTGCCCTATATAATTACAATTAATAAGGTAGTATTGTGCAGGATTTATGCAAGAAAAGTATAGTATACTGATTCCACTTGAAGTGTTCCAGATATACATACTGTATGAGCCATCGTTGACAAACTTTTAGATGTAGGAAATCTTTGAAGTTTTTTCGATGGAGGGATACAAAACCATGTCTATCGACCGTACTTTGCAAGGAAAACTATTGGAAGCGGCGTTTTTTGGCGGACAGAGGTTCTCCGAAACGTCCCTTCGGTCAGGTTTCGTTATACTGGCTCTACTTGACTTTTTCCGGTTTATATTTTCATAAACCAGTCGTTTCATTTCGCCCTGATTGGCAAAACAAAGATTTAGCTCAGCTTATTGGGCGAAATCAAAACGGCGTCAAGAGGAAAATTCAATCAGTCATAGTATAATTCCTTGAACGGTTATCGGCATTGTTTGACGGAAGAAATCAAATAATATACATAAATACCCTGGTTATATTATCAGCAGAAACGTATCTGTTGTAATATTGTTACCAATTCATCAAAGGCGGTACTCACCATGAGCGAATCCCTGGAAAATACGAACGACACAGAACAAGGCATGGTTCTTAACGGTAAGACCATTCTTATTGTAGACGACGATCCTGAAATCGTAGAATCGGTTAAAATCGCCCTTCAGTCGGAAGGTTACACCGTATTTTACGCACGCGATGGAAATCAGGGATTGGCTTTAGCAGAGCGGGAAAATCCAGATTTGGTTATTTTGGATATGATGATGCCCAAGCGAAGCGGTTTTCTGGTTTTGGAAAAACTGCGCCGTACTCGCCGCGTTCCGATTCGTATTATTATGGTTACAGCCAACGAAGGAAATCGGCATAAATCCTACGCCGAAACCTTGGGCGTAGACGACTACATCCGAAAGCCGTTTGCCATGGATAGACTATTGGAAAGCGTCAATCGATTGCTCGATCAAAACAACGATTAGTCGAACTCAAATATAATTTCAGTACGCTTGAATTTCCCTCAACGTCCGTTCAATCTTGCGTACATCCAATTATAGGGAATCCGTTTCGGCACCGCTAAACCTAGAACGCGTTAAACGTAGAACGTCTATTTATCCTTTCCGGACGGTATACATGCCGTCTGGAGCAACGGTTGGGCTTTTTTCAACAACCAGCGCGGACGATTTCGCCGCTTTCAATCGCGTCCGGACCGGCTATCGCAGATTATACTATTACTGCTTGATTTCTTCTATCGGTCCCGTTTTGCTTTCGCCATAGTACGAATAAAAACTCCCCGTTTTACGAATTAAGACGAAATGAAACCCCGCTGGTTTATGATATACAAGCCGGAAAATTTCAAGCGGAATCCGTTTATAGCAAAAAAATCGACGCCGTTTCTATTTCGCTCTTCCATAATTCTGTAAAATATGTTATACTGGGCGATATTATTCTGACTGGTTCGTATCTGTAAATTCGTCAGTTCGGCAAATTCAGAAAAAATCGTGCGTGGCGTCCCGTTTTTGGGGGAAGTTTTTATTATTCAATTCCTTGGATTGGTTTTATGAAACGTAAATTGTTTTTTGCAATTCTGTTGTTGTGCTCTCTGTTGGGTTATACTTTGATAGCAATATCGCAGGATTCCCTTCCTGAAAGTCCTTTTTCGGGCGGATTTAATTCCAGCATGAATTTTTCCGGATTGAGCGGAATGGGAGCAAGCAAGCGTGCTGCGGTTACGGTCAGCGGTAAAATAGCGTGCAATCCTGAAAACCCCCGTGTGGGCAGTCTGATTTTGGAAGCCAAGGTTCCAGAAGGATTCCACATGTATTCAATCACGCAGGCAGCCGGAGGTCCGGTCGCCGCTAAAATCACCCTAAAACCGACGGATAAAATTACGCTGACCGGACCTTTTGTTGCCCAGCCCGCTCCGAAAGTTGTTCAGGTAGAATATTATTCCATGCCTTTAGAAGAACAGCGGGGAACAGTTACCTGGACGGCTCCGATTGCGATTGCGCCGGGAACAGACGTGAAAACATTGCATATCGACGGCGGTTTATATTACCAAATTTGCGACGATATAAACGGTACGTGTCTGGAACCGGCAGACGCCGAATTTACCGCTGATTTTGATTCCTCGGCCGCCGTCTTGACAAGCGAATCGAATCCGCAAACCGCGCAGGAAACCGCGCAGGAAACGCCCGTTAAAATTCAGCCGCCTTTCGTTTCCGATCCGTTGGCAGAAAAACCAGGCGATTCAAAAGCTCCGGCCGTAAATTCAGAGCAAAAATCTTCAACTTATTCCGTCCGACAGCTTGTTGTTTGGTCGTTTATGGCTTTTTTAGGCGGTATGATATTAAACGTCATGCCGTGCGTATTACCCGTAATCAGCCTCAAATTGATGGCATTTATCGAGCAGGCGGGGGAATCCCGAATCCGTATTTTTATGCTTAATCTGTGGTATGTCGCCGGACTGATGAGTGTTTTTGTATTCCTGGCGTTTCTATCAACCTACGGATTATCGCTGTTTACCGGAAATCTGTCTACGAATAACGGCATGGCATGGGGGGAAATGTACTCTTTTACATGGGTTCAAATTGCCATGTGTGCATTTATATTCTTGATGGCGTTAAGTCTGCTCGGCGTTTGGGAAATTCCGATTCCGGGCTTTTTGGGAACCGGCGCGGTAAACGATATTCAGCAAAAAGAAGGGGCGATTGGCGCCTTTACCAAGGGAATTTTTACGACTTTGCTGGCCGTTCCGTGCG
>CAYZMZ010000162.1:3094-7349 GCA_964479655.1 uncultured Planctomycetaceae bacterium | reverse complement strand
TATAATATCTAATAAGAATCTAGGGAAAATGAAATTCCCGTGATTAACGCAATCCGAAAATTTACAGTAGGATTTCCGCGATTTTTCCGCTCAAGCCGTTTTGATTTAATATCCCGGAAAAATCAAGTAGTTATCGTATAAAATTTCAGCAGAGTAACAAACATGGAAAAACCATTTTTATCGCCGATATTAAAGCTACGGGAAGAACAATTTCGATTAATTACTATCAGCATGCTAATTGTAGCGATGCTGGCATTGGGATTAATTTTTTATTTTGCGCGATTGGTTCTAATCCCCTTTGTTTTAGCGTTGTTTATTTCGATTCTGGTTTCTCCTGTTCAAACGTATTTGGTAGTTAAACGGAAATTTCCGTTTTGGCTCGGTTTTATTGCCTCGCTGCTGGTAGTTTTTTTCGTTGTAACCGTAATTGTCGTTTTACTGAGTATATCGGTAAACTCGGTTATTGTCGGTGGACGAGAGTACAGTTCGCAGCTGATAACCTCCATCGATCAGCTCACCGCGTGGGTTAATCAATGGACTCATCCGTGGGGATTCAAGGTCGATTTCCAATCGTTAAAACTCAACGCTCAACAATGGCGGTCGTCCTTGGCTTCCCAAACAATGGCGATTTTCCAAACGCTTCTTCAGACCGTAACTTTGCTGTCTATTTTCCTGTTCTTTTTGCTTTTAGGACGGAATCCTCATGCGGTTAGCAAGGGAATTTTCGCCCAAGTCGAGGCTCATACCAGAAAGTATATTTTTATCAAAACGGTTATTTCTGCTATCACCGGAATTGGCGCATGGATAATTTTGAAATATTTCGGCTGTCCGATGGCTGAAATGATCGGGGTGGTAACCTTTATTCTCAATTATATTCCTTCGATCGGTTCAATTATCGCAACGATTCTTCCGATTCCGCTGATTATGGCACAATATCACGATCCTCTGAAGATTTTTTGGGTAATTCTGTTACTGGGCGTACTGCAAAATCTGATGGGGAATTTAATCGAACCCAAAATTCAGGGAGAGGGCTTAAAACTTCACCCGGTAGCCATATTGTTTTCTTTGGCAATCTGGGGATTGCTTTGGGGACCAATCGGCATGTTTCTCGCCGCTCCGATTGCAGCCGTAATTCGGGTATTGTTAGATCAATTTGAAACGACTCGCCCGTTTGCGTTGCTGTTGGGGGGCATCCCGCTGGATAAGGCCTTTGGAGAAAGCGATTCTATCCCCACGCAGGAAAAAGCGGAATGATAAACGTTGATTATCGAGAAATAGCACAGAAAAACCAATCGCAAGCATGGGATATTATTCGCACGCTGAATTTAGAAAAGATATGGAATAATATCGGTGTTACAGCTAATCTGGTTGGTTCGTTGCGATTGGGATTGCTGGTAAAACATTTAGATATAGACTTCCACCTTTATTCCAAAACGGTTAGTATTTTCGACGATTTTTCCGCCATGGCGATTTTGGCAACCCAGCCCGGTATTCAAAAAATAGAGTACATCAATCTGTTGGAAACGCCAGAACAATGTCTGGAATGGCATGCCTGGTACATAGACCAATATGGTCAAAACTGGCAGCTTGATATGATTCATCTCCCGGTCGGTTCTCGTTTCGACGGTTGTTTTGAACGTCAGGCAGATAGGATTTCGTCGTTGCTGAACGACCAAAATCGGGATACGATTTTACGCCTGAAATACGAAACGCCCAACGACGTTAAAATTTGCGGAATAGAATACTATCGAGCGGTTTTACAGGGCAACGTTCAAACGTATCGCGAATTAATTCAATGGCGGCTGGCTAATCCGGTTACCGGTATTGTCGAATGGCTGCTGGAATAAACAAAGCAATCAGAATAAACTATAACAACAGGAATAAATCCGAAAAAACCTACGTGAAATATCGTATACTAAACCGTATACCATGAAAACCAAAAATATCCTGCTGACGATACTTGCAATCGGTTTTGTATTGCGTTTGATACTCTTGTTCCTCTTTCATGGGGAACCGTTGCATATTATCGACGAACAGCATTATGCCGGTATCGCGCAGTATTTAGCGCAAACGGGGAATTTCGGGGTGCCGACGGAGCACTTAGTTTCTATTCGCCCTCCGATGTACGTCTGGCTGATTGCCGGAGTATATAAAATTATCGGAATAGATAATCCAGAACTGGTTTTTTCCGCAGTCCGATTCATTCAGATACTGCTTTCTCTGGCGACGGTTGTTCTGGTCTACCTTGTGGGCAAAAAGAGCTTGGGCAATCAAACCACCGCGCTGATTGCAGCGGGAATCGTCTGTTTTTACCCCTCGCTGGTCATACAGAATTTTATGATTCTAACGGAAACGCTGTTTACCTTCTGGCTAACTTTGACGATATATTTTTCAGTCTGTTTACTGACAGACAATAAACTGACAGAGAATAATACGGTTGATAATACAGACAATAAACTGACAGACAATAATACGGTTGATTCAGAATCAAGCAGCCGCAAGTTATATACCAGTACTATTGTAAATGCCGTTTTATGCGGTCTGTGTTTGGGTTGCGGAGCTTTGACGAGAAGTATATTATGGCTGGCTATTCCATGTATAAGTGTATACTTATTCTGTTTTGTTCCGGGTAATTGGCGAAAGAAAATTATTTCCGCAGGATTGGTTGGACTGGTATCCATCGCGGTTATCGCTCCGTGGGTAATCCGCAATACCCGCATACAAAAAACGTTTACGGTTATCGACTGCATGTCAGGACGAAATTTAATGATGGGAAATTACGAATACACGCCATTATATCGGGCGTGGGACGCGATTTCTATTCCTCCGCCGAACAGTTGGGATTTGGTTTTAAGCCGTCAGGATTCCCATTTTCTCGGCTTAACGCAAGGGCAAAAAGACAAAGCCGCAGGAAAATACGCCAAAGAGTATATTCTCGCTCATCCGGCGCAAACCGCGCAGCGAGATGTGATGAAAGCCTTTTGCTTTTGGCAGCTGGAACGATCTGCAACCGCCTTGTTAAAACAAAAAATTTTAACGCGATGGATAGCCGATTCCTCCAGCTGGATTATGCCGGTAGGTATATTTGTATCCCTTTATTTTGTCATTGTATTTCTTACCGCCTTGGCCGGGATTATTTTTACTCCCCCCGCCAACTGGCGCATCAATATATTATTTTTATGTGTAATCGCATTGTTCTGGGGCGTCCATTCCCTGGTTTTTGCGCATTCCCGCTATCATCTGCCGTTAATTCCGCTTCTGAGTTTATACAGCGGCGCGTGTATTGACAGGTTGATACAAAGCCGGTTTGATATAGAAATCAGTTTTCGTCCGCGCATTGTATTATGCTATATAATCGGATTGATATTTACGGTTTTTTGGATGCTGGAAATTTTGTGGTATTTTGAATGAAAACAATCTGTCAATTAGTACATACGTTGGATTTGGGGGGGGCGGAAGTTCTCGCTCAGCGTTTGGCAACGGACAAGCAGCTGAATCAACAATATAGATTTGTATTCTTCTGCTTGGACAGTTCCGATGTCAATACCGCCGGGGTGATGGCGAAATCCCTCCTCCAGGACGGTTTTGCGGTTGAATGTTTGAATCGTCAGTCGGGATTGGATACAGCCTGTATAAAGCGGCTGAAACTGTTGCTCAAACAATATTCCGTCGATATGATTCATGCGCATCAATGCACGCCTTTTTTTTACGCCGCTGCCGCCAGATTATTCGGCAAGCAAACCCCTATTTTGCTTACCGAACACGGACGTTTTTTTCCCGACGTCGTTTCCTGGAAAAGGCGTTTATCCAATCAATTGCTATTGAGTAAACGCGATATTCTTACTGCTGTCGGACAAAATGTAGCTGAAGCCTTGAATACAAAAGAAGGATTTCCGCTGGATAAAATTCGCGTTATTTTTAACGGCGTGAATTTGGATACGTTCGATAACCTTCATCAAATAAACGCGTCCGATTCCCGTGCTGCGGTTCGTTCCGAGCTGGGAATCGCGGACGATTGCTTTGTACTGATTCAAGTCGCCCGGCTGGATTCTATTAAAGACCATCTTACCGCCTTGGATATGATGGAAATTCTACGCAATAACTATACCAATATTAAACTGGTTATTGTCGGCGAAGGTCCAGAACGAGCGTCAATAGAGCAGGGGATTACCGCCCGGCATTTATCAGAAAACGTTCTTCTTACCGGAGCCAGACAAGATGTACACCGACTTCTTAAAGCCGCCGACACGTTTTT
>CAYZMZ010000162.1:738-3084 GCA_964479655.1 uncultured Planctomycetaceae bacterium | reverse complement strand
AGGGAATCCCGGTTACGTTTTTGGAGGCGATGGCAGCCCGATTGCCTATCGTTTCGACAAACGCCGGCGGCTGCCGAGAAGTAGTAGACCACGGAATTACCGGCTATCTGGAACCGGTTCAAGACCCCGTTTCGCTTGCCGAGGCGGTTAAACTGCTGCTGGTAAACACCTCTTTGAGAAAACGGATGGGGGAAAACGCCAGAAGTCGTTGCGAACTTATGTTCAGTGAAAAATCCATGCACGATCAATACGCCCAGTTGTATCAATCAATTCTGGAGAAATAATTCGATGAACTCAACCAATCCTTTATTACTGGTTTTTTCCGATGACTGGGGACGGCACCCGTCCAGCAGTCAGCATTTAATTCGGCGATTACTGGGACGATATAACGTTGTTTGGGTTAATACGATCGGAACCAGAGCCTTAAAATTCAACTGGATTACCGTTAAACGAGCGTATGAAAAAGCAATTTCCTGGCTGAGTATTTCCACTGAACAAGAATCTATTATTCCAAAATCCGCCATCGGAAATAATCCGCAAGTTCTCAATCCTCGTATGTTACCCTCCTTTGGAGGCCGAATCCGCAGAAAAGTAAACAAAAATCTACTAATACAGCAAATTACTCCTGTTTTAAAAGAATATCCCGGCGAAGTTATTGCTATTACCACCGTTCCTTATGTAAGCGATTTAATCGGACAGCTGCCGGTAAATAAGTGGATTTATTATTGCGTTGACGACTGGTCCTGCTGGCCTGAAATGGATTCGACAACCCTGCAAACGATGGAATCAGAACTAATTCAAAAGGCAGACCAAATTATCTGCGTTTCTCACGCACTTCAATCCAGAATAGAATCGCAAAGCAATAAAACCGTACAGTTACTTCAGCATGGATTCGACGAGCAGTTTCTCAAACACCCCAAATCCCGATTGTTGCTAAAACAGTATCCCGGTCGAAAGATTTTATACTGGGGACTAATCGACGCCCGGCTGGATGAATCGATTGTTACCGCCTGCGCCCATGCGTTGCCGAACGATTCTTTTATTTTTGTCGGTCCGATGGCTAATCCGCCGGAAGGTCTGTTCGTTCCGCCAAACGTTTATTCTCATGGAATTGTAAATTACGATCAACTCCCGAAATTAGCGGCCGAAGCGGACGTTCTTATTATGCCGTATCAAGATTCGGCGGTAACCCGGCAGATTCAACCGCTTAAAATGCTGGAGTATTTAGCGGTCGATAAACCCGTTGTAGCCAGACGATTACCCGCCACCGAAGAATGGGCAGACTGCTTGGACTTGGCTGATTCTCCGGCTGAATTTGTTAAATGGGTAAAACAGCGACTGATTAAAGGCGAAACGTCGCGGCAACGGTTCGCACGAAAACGCGTTGCCGACAACACCTGGGACGCCAAAACCCGGCTATTTGAAAAATTGATTCGGGAATAATCTGGTTCCACTTGACTTTTTCCGATTTGCATAACATACTGCAGTCGTTTTATTTCGCCCCAATCAATCAACCAAGGGCTTGTTTGATTCTGGAGGACGAAATCAAAATGATGTCAAGAGAGAGAAAAAAACACGTAATCATGGTATAATCCGCAAGAACAAGTAATTCACGTGAACAAAATAGCTTATATGATCAAAATGTTTGTATAAGCCAATAGCCCACGTGAACGAAATAATCCGTATTATAAAAACGGCTGCGAGTAAACCCGATAGGTTCTATCGCGTGTAACCGCTTTCTCAAAATACTTTCGCGCCTTTTCTTTATCTCCTTGCAAAGATTGAACGACTCCCATCATATAATTCAATTCGGGATTATGCGGGTCTTTACTCAATTTATCGGAAAGCTGATTAAAATGCGTTTTTTGCAGCGCGGAATCCGCTCCGTATAAATCGCTAATCGCCAATTCGCGATTGACCCAACCCATGTTCAACTCAATCCCGTTTTTAATTTCGGTGATTGCCTGATCATAATCTCCCTGCGCATATTGACACATACCCGCGCGAACCCATGCCTCGGTAACCTCCGGCAACAACTTCGCCGCATTTTTATACCGAACGGACGCCTGATCGTAATTTTTCGCACTAAACAAGGCGTCTCCCGCCCCGATAAATTTCCAGGCTTCGGCGGTATCTTGCGAATTTTGGGAATTAGCCTTCGCTTTTTGCTGATTCTTCAGGGTTTCCTCCAGCTGCTTCTTGGCTTTTTCCAACTCGGCAATAGCTGCGTCCGGCTTATTCGGATAGGAAGACGCCGGGCGAGCCGTATTATTGGAATTGGGAGTTACGCCCATAAATCTCATCGTAGCGGCAGGACCAAACCCATAATCATCGGGAGAAACATAC
>CAYZMZ010000162.1:0-728 GCA_964479655.1 uncultured Planctomycetaceae bacterium | reverse complement strand
ATTATAGGGATAATAATTCGGATAGTATGGATAATAGTTCGGATAATACGGGTACGGATACGGTCGCGGAGGATACGGCTGCGGAGGATACGGATGCGGCGGACGAGGAGGCTGCGGCTGCGGAGGACGTCCCGGACGGATTACCGCGCTGGTCGGAGGACCGCCCGTTCGGGAACTGCTCCCGCTGGCTCTAACCGGTCCCGTTGGAGGATTGGCGGATGCGGTAATCGAAAACATTAAAATAGCTACAATAAACGCTGCGCTAATTTTTGCAATCCTGCGATTATTCATGGTATATCTGCTTTCTGCTGCGGTCTGCTGCTTTCAGTGGAAAAGGAAATCTAAAACATGAACGGTTTTACATAATCTTCGTTAAACGGATCTAAACTGACGGAGGCTTGAAAATAACGCTTGGCCGCGTCTTTTTTCCCCTCTAAAGTCAGAATCATTCCAGCCAATAATTTTAAGTTGGCATCGACCGGTTCGGATTTTACTTCCTGCCCCAGCAAATACAAATGCCGCGCTCGCGGAGCGTCGCTGACGGGGTCTCGATTGTATAAATCGTCCAAAGAAAAAGAACGAGCCGTCCAATTCTGATTTTGATCTATGCCGTTTTTTATCGTATTGACGGCTTCTGAATACATACCCTGAACATAATAACATATTCCCCGACGAACGAATGAATCGGTCAACTGAGGATTCAATTCCTCGGCTGCCGAGTACTTGGC
>CAYZMZ010000161.1:3209-7371 GCA_964479655.1 uncultured Planctomycetaceae bacterium | reverse complement strand
GCACGGGCAGAAGATTAAAGTGGGGATATGTTCAGCCCCGGACTAAAGTCCGGGGTTATGGAGAAGCGGTTTGATTGTTTTCTCCTTAAAACGTATCAAATTCGGTGCCGCGAAAAGATACTATATACACAAATTATCGGAAGACCCCCGATATTTACTGCTCAACGTCTTGATAGAACGTTTCGGGACGATACAGGGGCAGGTATCGGTAGTAAACCTGGAGCGTCATGGCGCACATAGCGGTTGTATACAAGCGACCACCAGCGTCGTTATGTTCCCCCGGAAAAAACCAGCTGCCGGATTCGTGTCCCGTGTTTTGCTGGGTGGTAATCAAATAATCACGCATTTTAGGGTTCCATTGACGCCATCGGGGACCCTCGTAATGCCGTAAAACCAGAGTTGCATAGTAGTTGTAATAAACGTCTTTGGTAGACGGCCCCCACTGATTCAGCAAAGCGGTTCCCCGGTCTAACGCGTCTTCCGTTCGCCGCCAGCCGGAAAACATCCGTCCGAAAAGTCCGACTGCGGTAGTTGAATGGCGCGGGGAATTGTCCTTGTATCCGTACTGGGATTGATTGTCTGAACTGACGCTGTCGTAAAATTTATCTATGTTTGCCCATGTCGCGCGAGGAACAGACGCTCCTGCTTTCTGTGCTGAACGTAACGCCATGAGCATCCAGGTTGTCATGGTTGTATCGCCCGGTTCTTCCGGCTCGTATCGCCAGCCGCCGTTGGCAGGAGCTTGATTATAGGTAATATAATTTACACATTCCTGAATCGGTTGGTGGAAAACTTCGTCTCCGGTTAATTCATACGCTTCGCATAAAGCCAGGGTTGAAATAGCGTGCGCGTACATTCCGCCGTGCGCCGAGCCGCGTCTGAAATTCATGCCGCGTCTTTCGTTCAGTTCTCCGCGTGCAGCGAGATAAACTAATCCGGATTTAACGTTGGCTTGGTATTCGCCTGATTGATGCGTGTTTCCTTTGCCCATTAAAGCCAGCAACGCCAACGCCGCGGCTCCGGTATCGGAGGTTTCGGTTCCCGGATTTTTGCACCGTCCCCGGCAGTTGGGGTGTTTATCGAAACTAAAAGACCAGCTTCCGTCGGGAAATTGATGAGCGGCAATCCAGGCTAACGCCTTGTCTACCGCTTCTTCAGAGCCGAGATTTCCGCCGCCTTGCTTGAGCAAGACTTTGCGCAGTCCGTCTTTGGCTCTGCCTTGAACTCCGCCGCCGATGTTGTCCGATACCTGTCCTAATTCCAAACCCGAATTATCTTTTCCCGACTGAATAATTGTATCCGCCAGATTGAGCGCGCCTGATGCCTGCTGACCCTCGGAAGGCTGTTCGGATTCAATGGAATTTTGGAGGTCTTTTAGTTCGACTTTTCGATTTTCGTCTGCGGCGGGGATTTCGATCGGCTGCATTTCGGGAGTGGTAGACGCGGGATTATCGTTTTCTATTTCGGGAATTTCGTCCTCTTGAGCGACGGATTGGCTTTCCGTCGATTGCTGACCTCCAGATTGGGAAATAGCGGTATCTAATTCGTCGGAAAAGATTTCTTCTGTTTCAGGCGTCGAATCCATCGAGCCAACCAGCGCAATCCCCTTAAATGGGGCAGTGTTATGATAAACTGGATAAAATGCGCAGGCGATTAGTAGAATAAAATGAAAGATAAAAGAGATAATAATACCCCAAGGCGAGCTTTCGTCGTCGGTTTTAGGGGGCGAATCGGGAAATTCGGGCAGCTGAACCGGCAGTTGAATTTCGGGTTCGAGGAACGACGGCAGGAGTATCGATTTTTTTCGTGTCATGACAGTACTAATTTATCATG
Organism: uncultured Planctomycetaceae bacterium; assembly: GCA_964479655.1. Lineage (GTDB taxonomy): Bacteria > Planctomycetota > Planctomycetia > Pirellulales > Thermoguttaceae > RUG11551. The sequence goes on along the minus strand of CAYZMZ010000161.1, from coordinate 5,538 downwards.
ATAATTTGATTTTAAAGAATAATCTGGCAGAAATCAAAATGAAATCAAAATATATCATGTATTTTAGAAGAAATTTAATTAAAGTCAACAGAGAAGTTGGTTTATTTTGTGAAATATAAAAACGGGGGCTTGTAATATATGGTAAACCTGTTATAATACTGCACTCTGGAAGCGATTTTCCCTCCGCGATCAGAATCGGTTTTAATATTTAAGTGGTAATTTGAGATTTTTTTCTCCCCAAAAGCATTTCAGTTACCGTTATGTGTCAAATTATATTTGTTTTTTTGAGGAATCTATAATGTACGCAATTATTGAAGACGGCTCACGTCAGTATAAGGTCGAAGAAGGTCAGCGTTTTTGCATCGACTATCGCGACAGTTTGAATCCCGGCGATAAGTTGGAACTGACAAAAGTTCTGGCTGTTCGTACAGACGAAGGTCTAAAAATCGGCAAACCGGCTTTGGATACCGCCAAGGTCGAAGTAACCGTTTTGCGAGTAGAAAAAGGACCGAAACTGATCGTCCAGAAATTCCGCCGCCGCAAAAACTCCAAGCGACGTAACGGACATCGTGAAAAATTCACCCAAGTTGTGGTAGATAAAATCTCTGAATAAAATTAGATTTTATTGAAAATATTCAAGACCTCCCTTTGACGATTGTTCAACGGAGGTCTTTTTTTATGTCCCCCGTTCTTTTCGGAAAACACGAAAAATTTAAAAATCCCGGTAAATTGGTATGGCATGAATCGGGAAATTCCTATATAATAAGCGAAACGAAAAAAAGGAGAAATAATAATATGTCTTTGAATTATCTTACGGCAGGTGAATCGCATGGTAAAGGTTTGTTGGCTTTGCTGGACGGATTTCCCGCAGGTTTGGAAATAAATGAATCGGCAATTAACAGTTTGTTGCGTCTGCGTCAGGGCGGATACGGTCGCGGCGGACGACAGGCAATAGAAACCGATGCGGTTGAAATACTGACCGGAGTTCAAAACTGTCGAACGCTCGGTTCTCCTGTTTCGCTATGGGTGAAAAATAAAGATTATAAACTTCCTGAAATGCCGGAATTAGATCGTCCTCGTCCGGGGCACGGAGATTTATCCGGCTCGCGGAAATATCTCAACGGAATCCGAGCGATTTTGGAACGTTCCAGCGCGCGGGAGACGGCGGCTAAAGTCGCAGCCGGCGGTTTAGCCCAGCAGTTGCTTGATGTCGCGGCGGGAATTCGGGTTCTCGCTTACGTAACTCAAATCGGAGCGACGGAATTGAAGCCTGAATCGGTGAACTGGTCAGATGATTTTCAGGCGATCAAAGAGAAACGAAATTCCAGCGCGGTTTATTCTCTGTCGAATTTATCGTCGGATAAATCCGCTTGCGCGGCGATAGATTCCGCAGCGGCGGCGGGTGATACGTTAGGCGGAATTATCGAAATCCGAGCGACTGGAATGCCGTTTGGCTTGGGAACTCATGCTCAATGGAGCGAAAAGTTAGACGGCAAGCTGGCGCAGGCTGTTATGGCGGTTCAGGCGATCAAGGGCGTAGAAATCGGCTTGGGATTCCAGGCGGGAACTCTGCCGGGATCTTTGGTTCACGATGAAATTCAGTACAATCCCGCTTTGGCGCAAACCTCTTGCTTGGGATTTGTCCGTCCGACTAACCGGGCAGGGGGATTGGAGGCTGGAATGACCAATTCGCAAGACATCGTAATTCGGGCGGCTATCAAACCGATTGCTACCTTGCGTACTCCTTTGGAATCGATCAATTTGAAAACGCACGAAAAATCCGAGGCGGCGTACGAGCGTTCCGATGTTTGTGCGGTGCCGGCGGCTGCGATTGTACTGGAAGCGGTGGTCGCCTTGTGTCTGGCAACGGCGGTAACCGATAAATTCGGAAACGACAGTATAGAAGAAATGAAACAACGGTTGATTTTGTTCAATCAACTGGCTCGATAACACTTATTAGACAAGTAAAACTTATTAGACCTGTAAAACTTATTAACTCGATAATTCGGTAACAAGAAATTCGATATTTTGATAACAAGGCTTTTTTGAATGGCTATGCGCGATAAAACTCGACGACGGATTGCCCGAACGGTTTTGATACTTTTCGGCTGGGGACCGTTGTTGCTATTGGTTTTAATCGCTTTTTTTATTCATGGAAATACGTATGATCGATGGGTGGAATCGCAACTGACCAGTGCGCTTGAGATGCAGGTTAATTTCAGTCAGTTCGAACATCCTAGATGGGATACGTCTCGATACGAAGACGTTGTTTTATCGGATCCGGAATTGGGAACGCCTGAAATTAAACTGCAACTCAAGCGCACTGGTC
>CAYZMZ010000161.1:0-3199 GCA_964479655.1 uncultured Planctomycetaceae bacterium | reverse complement strand
GGGAACGCCTGTTTTGAGTTGTCATCGTTTGGAAGTCGAATATCAGCATACGGATTCGCCGATCCCGCTGTTGCGAATTCGCCTCAATGACTGCAAGGTAACCTTGGAAAATTCGCAATCGCTGTGGAATTTCATCGAACGCTCTTTTGCGCATCGCCGTTTATGGAAAAACATGACGGTAGAGATTTCGATGAGAAATCTGACTTTTGACCAATCGTCCCAAAGTATACGATATATGCTCGGCTCGCTGACGGAAACCAAAGACGGGTCAGTCGGTGTTTTTTCCTTGTATATGCAGCAAACGGATTCAAGCGGAAAGATTATTGCGGCTGAAAAACCGGCTCAATTGCAAATCGCCAGGCTGAAAAGTTCCTCTCCGGCAACAACAAGTATTATTCTGGATTCAACCCAATGTCCGATTTCAACGGAGTTGCTGTCGTATTGGTCGCCGTCGTTAAGGCGGCTGGGAAGCACCGCGTTGTATAAGGGAACGGTAAATATATGCAGTTCCTGCTCCGGTTGGGATGGAACGTTGTCCGGGTTGTTTTCCAACGTCAGTACCAATCAGATTTTCGTTCAGGGCGATAAGTCGTTTTGCTGTGCTACTGGACAAATTTATATTAAACATGCGCAGTTTAAAGACGAACGTTTAACCTGTGCTTTGGGACGATTCGACGCTCTTAACGGCGCGATTGACAGAACGATTTTAGACGCCGCCGTTGTTCAGCTTAAACTTGCCGGCGGCGGCGCGTTTAATCCCTATTACGATATGGTTCCGTTTCGTCAGTTGAGTTTGGGTTTCGACTACGAAAACGAAATGGTTACCTTTTCCGGCTTATGCGCGAATTGTCCGAAAGGAACGGTTCTCAACGGCGCGTTACCCCTGTTACGGGAACCGCTTAGCCCGTCTTGTAAAACCCCCGCTTCAACGGTCGTAAAAATGCTTAATTCTTACCAGCAAAATTCCTATATTCAAATTGCTAAACCTGCGGCATCAAAAACGATTGTTCAAACCGCAACGGCGAACAATACCGCCATCCGATAGTTGGTAAATTTATGTCTTGTAGTGATAGTATACTGGTTCCACTTGGCTTTTTCCGATTTGCATAACAAAAAACAGTCGTTTCATTTCGCCTGAATCGGAGAAATAAGGAATTATTTGACTCCGATCGGGCGAAATCAAAACGACGTCAAGAAAAAAATCAAGTGGTCATAGTAAAATATCGCGAACGCTCGAATATTATCGGATTACTTCAAATTCCTGTACGCCGACGGCCCAATTTTGCTTCGGTATTTGCTTTAAGTTATTGATAAATTGAATTACCTTTTTATAGGGTAGTTCCGGCAAGCTGGTAAGTTGACCTGAAACCGGTACGGAAATCAGCGGCTGCGGGGTGATAATTACGTATATTCCCTCCAAGCCGGATTTGGACTGCTCTATAAATATATCGGCGTCAAGAGTCGGCATAAAAGTTTGAGGAAATCGGTAAGTCTGGTTTGCTATAACCTGAACATTTGAACCGGTAATTGAGTTGGGGGTTAAAAAGCTGATATTTCCGCTGGTACCCAGGTTCAAAACGGAAACGAAACCGGTAATCGGCGCGGTAAAAGTAAACGACAACGACGCTCCGCATTGAAGTACTTGGTATTCAGCCGGATAATTATCGATTTCTATAAGACGTGTTTGAGTTTGTGATTGAATTGTACAGGGGTGAACATAAGACTGATCTTGGAATAGCGCGCTTAATTGCCCCGCAACGACTTTTTCAGAATCTGTTAAATTCTGCCATCGATTTTTATGGTCGATTAAGAATTGCTCGCGATCTTGATCTTGCTTGTTCTTTTCCAAGCGTTGTTTTTCTAACTCCAGCCGCTGCTTTTCCTGCTCTTGTTGCAGACGTTTTTGTTGCTGTTGACGCAGCAATTCCTGCTGTTTTTCGTATTCCTCTTGTTTCAGCCGCTGTTTTTCCAGCTCGCGTTGTTCAACGGAGGGGGAAGATACGGTCAGTGAATCTATTTTTACTAATTGGGCGCCTGCTACGGTTTTTTGAATAAATGGAGCGGTGTATATTCTATTGATTGAATTGAATAATATCGAAGGCGTCAGCTGACTTTTCCAATGGGAATATTCGATTTTATGCGTTTCGATTAAAACTGAATTGAAAAACGCTTCGGACCAAACCGATTCCAGCTGATCGTCTGTTAAGGTTGAACAACCGTCAAGTCGTATGAGATTGGAACGGACAAATTCAATTTCATTTTTTAACTCAACGTGCGCTAAAAAAGTAATGGTTAGCGTTTCCTTGTCTGCGGTAAGCAAATCGGAGCCGGTAAATTTTAGGTTTAACGAAAACGGTTGGGTTGATACTCGATACAGCGTTGCGCCGTTGTTGAGGAACGATTCCGCCTGCGAGGAACTCAACTTCTGAATTAGGGACTTGTCAACCGATATAAACAGACTTTCAGGTGTCTTGAGAAATTGCTCAATCTGTTTCCTGCGATTAAAATTTAGTCCGAAGTATCCTTTGGGAGGCGGCGTGAATTTTTCTATCAAAACGTTCATGCTTATTCCTCCTGAAGCTTTAATGCAAAGGCCATAATTTGCAGGTTGTAAATTCCAGCGGCGACAATTAAAGCGAGGAAAATCAAAATTGAGGTTGTGTTTTCAAAGTTGACTGACATGAGTAAACAGGCGGCAAGCGCATCGATAAAAGTATACAAAAACAGAACGAAGGCGTTGGTTTTGTTGGATCGTTTAGCTGTCATGGATTTTAAGAACGTGATAGTAAGAATCGGCAGAATTAAGACGATTAAAACCCAGATAATCAGCTGATTGAACCAGGAATCGCTAACCTGCAGCGTTGGAATAATATCCTTTTGTATATTGCTGTTGTTGCATTCCCCTTGAAATAACTGCTTCCCTGTTTTGTCTACTAGAGAATATTGTATATCGCCGATAACATTTCCGTCTTCCTTTTCCAGTTTTCGGCAAACGCCCCATATCGCGGCATCGGCGTTGCGATTGTCGGCGAATTTTCCGGCAGCGGTGTTGGCAGTAGATTCATCCAGCTCGCCTAAAGATAAGCTGAGTTTATCCCCCGTCTTTTGAGTGAAGGATTTATCCAAAACATCGAACGATCCGGTTTTGATTAACGCTTGATGCAATTGCTGAAAAATCATACCAGAGGGATCGCCGTTG
>CAYZMZ010000160.1:6360-7404 GCA_964479655.1 uncultured Planctomycetaceae bacterium | reverse complement strand
GCTCTTGCGGTTGAACATTCCGCTTCACGCGCCGGAGCGCGAACGAACGACGGGCAAGCCCGTCAGCGATGACTTCATTGCGGAAGGCGGGACTTGAACCCGCATGAAACTTTAATATCTCACAAGGACCTCAACCTTGCGCGTCTGCCAATTCCGCCACTTCCGCTGGAATCGAAAATCATTGCGTACGATTATATCTGTTTTTTTTTATTGTTCAAGGGGGAGCGAAAAATGCAAAAATACTCTCCAAAAATCGGCTTTCTGAGCTTGTTCCCCTTAAAGCATGCTTACTGGATCCATATCGATTATCCATTCGACGGTATCCGTAGACTGAAATTCGCTCTGCAATCGATGAAGAATTTCAGATAAATATTCCCGATCGGGGGAATGAACTTGAATATGGAATCGAAAATTATCCCGAATCTTGTAGATCGGAGCAGGAGCCGGTCCCAGTATTTTCACCGGATACTTCATGGCATTCTGTTCAGCTTGATTGGATATTGGACTCTCATCTATAATAGAGTGCGGAACGTCGGTTTGGGATTCCCTTGAATCAACCAGATCAAATAAAGACATCGGCTCGGAACTAACTGTCTGTTCAGGTTCAGGCTGCTTTAGTCCAAAGGCGACATCAAGCCAATCCCGCATTTTTCGACCGTAAATCTCAGCCGCATGTTCGTCAGGAGATCGGAGAATGATACGAGCCATCGCCGTATAGGGCGGGTAGCCGAGAGCCTCTCGTTGAGGTAATTCGCCTGTTGCAAAGCCGATAAAATCGTGATGCGCCGCCGCAACAACAGCCGGATTGTCGGGCTGATACGTTTGGACAATTACCTGTCCGCCCCATTCACCGCGCCCGGTTCTGCCGGCAACCTGCGTGATAAGCTGAAACGTCTTTTCAGCCGCGCGAAAATCCGGCAGATGAAGCGCGGTATCCGCATTGATCACTCCGACTACCGTAACGTTGGGAAAATCCAGTCCCTTGGCGATCATTTGCGTTCCCAATAAAATATCGATCTCTCCCCGACGAAAAGCGGACAGCGT
>CAYZMZ010000160.1:5166-6350 GCA_964479655.1 uncultured Planctomycetaceae bacterium | reverse complement strand
CGATTTCGGATTTCCGCCTCCAGCCGCTGAGTGCCGAATCCGTAATACTTAATTCCCCGGAACCCGCATTTAGGGCATTGATTCGGAACGTCCTGCTGATAATCGCAATAATGACAAACCGCCGTCGCGTCCGTTTTATGATACGTTAAAGCAATATCGCAAGAGGGACATTTAATCACCTCTCCGCAGGCGGGACATTGAATCTGCGTATTAAATCCCCGTCTGTTAAGCAGGAGAATTACTTGATGTTTGTCCATTAAAGCGGCGTGAATGGCGACATGTAATTTTCGGGTAACAACGCCTTTTTGCTGCCGGGCGACGAATTGATCGCATAAATCTACAACTTCTACATGGGGAAGCGGACGATTATTAACGCGACGAGGCATGGAAATAAGTTTATATTCTCCCGTTTTAACCCGATACCAGGATTCCAAACACGGCGTTGCGGTTCCCAAAATCAGCGGGATGTTTTTTTGACGTGCCCGTTGCTGGGCGACGTCTCGGGCATGATACCGGGGCGCGGTTTCCTGCTTGAACGTATTTTCATGTTCTTCGTCGATAATAATCAGTCCCAAATGCCGCAAAGGTGCGAAAATAGCGCTTCTGGCTCCTACCACAACGTCGATTTCTCCGCGTGCGATTTTCGTCCATTCCTGATTTCTTTCTACGTCGGTAAGTCGGCTATGAAGAACGGCAACGCGGGCGAATCGGGCCTTAAATCGTTGGGACGTTTGGGGGGTTAAACTGATTTCGGGTACCAGAACAATCGCCTGTCTGCCGAATCGAAGCGTTTCTGCAATAGCACGAATGTATACCTCTGTCTTTCCAGACCCTGTTATTCCGTTTAGTAGAATCGTTTCAGGCTGCTGTCGGTGCAGCGCGTTGATTATCATCGACAAAGCCGCTTTTTGCTGTAGATTCAACTCCAGATTATCTTCCAGTACCGGGGCAATAGGCGGCGTGGATTCGGTCATAATTCGTTTCCGGTAACCGGTTAGCAACCCTTTGTTGCGCAATTCGTTAATCGGACCGAACGAGCATTGAGCCAGCGAGGCGATATCGCCCAAGGTAACCGGCTTCTGCGCTTCTATTACCGCTGATAAAACTCGCAGCTGAACTTTTGTTACCGATTCCGGGTTCGATTCGCCCGAAGCGGTTTCCGATTTCGTCTTTTTTTTTGCAGA
>CAYZMZ010000160.1:4820-5156 GCA_964479655.1 uncultured Planctomycetaceae bacterium | reverse complement strand
CAGACGGATTGGCTTGCGCGAACTTGGCGGCGGCGATTCCCTGTTCTGTCGCCTGAATAAATAACGTTAGTTTTGTTCCCGCCTGATATTTAACCCCGGCAGGAACCGAGGTTTCCAACGCCTGACCCCATGGACAAAGATAGTATTCACCTATCCACTTGGTTAAATCCAACAGTGATTGATCCAACAACGGGGAATCGTCTACCAGGGCAACAATCGGCTTGAGTTTTTCGGTTAAGGGGGAATCGTCGGAAATCTGACTGATTGAAACCACCCAGCCGGGAACGACGCGATTGCGGCCCAGCGGGACTTTTACCCGCATGCCGGGTTCTACAA
>CAYZMZ010000160.1:0-4810 GCA_964479655.1 uncultured Planctomycetaceae bacterium | reverse complement strand
CAATCCATCGGGAACTATGTATGTATACGGACCAAACGGGGGCTGAGAGAAAACAATCCCCGCAACGGTTTTTTGGGTTATATCGTCGGTAATCCAAGGGTCGGTATCGTTATTGAATAAATCCGTTTTCATTAAATTAATCATACCGGACGGGAAAGAATCGTCAAGAGAGGGGGTAAAACAGAGCAAACGGACGAATTTTTCTCATGTTTCCGTTTAGGATTATTTTGCGTTAGCTTGAGAATATTGCTTGGCGATTCCAAAAAAATAGCGAAAATAACGGGAAGGTTCGACCTCGAGGCGGAGGCGGTTGCCGAAAAAAAGGATTTGTCGGGGTACGGGACTATTTTAGAATACCGCTTGATTCTCTGGAGCGCGGACGTCCTCGTCCGCAAAAATATAATATTGAATGCTGCGGAGGGGGAGCGTTCGCGTTGGATTCCTTGCCGCGCCGCTTAGCGGTGCGGGCAGGGGACTAAAGTGAGAATATGTTTAGCTCCGGACTAAAGTCCGGGGTTATGGAGAAGACCTTCCCTCTCCATAACCCGCCACTTCAGTGGCGGGAACGGAGATACACCCAATTGACCATCGCGCGCTTTTTTCCTCGCGCAGCCAGCCGAAGGCTGGCTGCGCGAGGAAAAAAGCGCGGACGGAGGGGTGGAACGCGCCGTTCTACCATACGAGAAACCTCTAAAGAGGTTAAGACCCCGGCACCAACCCAAGCGGTATTCAAAATCGGCAATATTAAGCGGTCGAGGACGACCGCTCAAAGGCGAGACGCCTTACCTCCGCATATACTTCCGTTCAATGCGGTATTCAAAATCACCCTTATAATTTTTCTTCGTGCTCCTTCGTGCCTTCGCGCCTTCCCGTAAAATTGCCTTGAATAATACCAATCCTTTTTCGGCAACCGGCGGTAGCCGAACTGCCTCCCCGGCACGGGGTTCAACCGCTATGCGGTTGGGGAGCTTTTTTTGTCGTTCTTTTCCGTGTGTTTCACACACGGCTATGAACATTCAACACCTAACGGCGTTGGGGACAAGCGATATTCTAAATCAGCAATATTATCCCCGTCAACCCTTTTTTCGGCAACCGGCGGTAGCCGAACCGCCTCCCCGGCACGGGGTCGCGCCTTCCCGTTATTAAGTATTGCGGACGAAAGAAGGATACGAACAAAAATCGTTTATCCCAAAAAGACAACGTAGCCGGTATAAATCACGCAATCAGAATAAAAATTCCCCATTTAAATAAAAAAAACGCCTGAATCAAGTCCTTTGACTCAGACGTAAGGGTAATGGGTATGTTGAACTTAACGTGTAGAAACGCCGAAGCGTGTTTGGTGTCAAATTCTAAATATAGTATACAACACAAATTGAATAAAGGAAAAAAATCTTGAGTATTTTTTCAATATAAAATCAAGGTTATGTTTGAAAAAACAGAAAATCCAACAAATCCCAACTTGTCAGAGCAATCCCCAAAACTGGAACAAAACGACGAAAACACCCTCCGTATTGCCCAGACGGTACATTTTTCCGCCTGTTCCATATAATAAATCCGGTCAAACGGGGTAATAGCAACCTCCCGAATCGGAAATCTCGCTATTATTCTGGTTTCACTTGAAATTTCCGGCTTGCATATCATAAAACAGCCGTTTCGTTTCGCCCCAATCAATAATATAACAGGTTGTTTGATTCGGATCAGGCAAAATCAAAACGGCGGCAAGCGGGAAAATCCCGTGTCAGAGTATATTACTCCGGTTGCTGTTGCCAGCAACGAATATAGTCAATTTGAAACGTACTAGGTAAATCTTGAGGGTCAGGTAAACCGAACCAGTCCGGCATGGTTTCCGAATCAAAATTGATCTTCAGCGGCTGATGCCAGTATTTATTTTCCGTTGTTCTGACGCATTGATTGTCTACATACCATTTAATATACTCTTTTGTCCATTGAAGAGCGTATAGATGAAAATCATCGGCCGCATGAAAAGGCGTTTTCCACGTATTACCGTCTGATAAATGCTGCGTTATTTCCGGTGTTTTCATTACATGTACATTTGTATGATATATATTACCATGTACCGGATGCTTGCCTGACATTTCAAATACATCTATCTCCGTCCAATGCGTGGGCGTTGAATCGTAAAACCAAAACGAACTGGATGCGGTGGAGTTCATTGGTTTAGAACGAATTTCAAAATAGCCGTATAAAACGGTTTGTTTGCTTTTTACAGCGGCGGTAGAAAAAGAATGATAGCCGTTTTCGAGGTCGTTTGGAGAATAAAATCCCTCCGGAACGACGTCGGCTTTAAGTTTTAGGAATCCCTCGGATACCGACACATTTTCTTTGAGAAATTTAGCCGGTTGACGTCCTTCCCACGTCGGATTGTTGGCGTCCCATTTTTGCGCATCAAGCGAGGCATTGTTAAATTCATCGCTAAATTCCGGGCGAAAAATCCAATTTGCTCCCCTTGGGCACGGATAATTTTCCTGTGAAAAAACGGCGGCGGGGATTGCCGATAAAAACGAAACCATAACAATTAATAATCGAGTTTGCATAAAATATCCTTTTGATAAATGGCGGGGAAATATTCAATATCATACCAGAAATTTGATTGTTATGTTTAAAAGTCAAGATATTCTCCCCCTTTTTTTCCAAAAAGCAATTATTGAATCACTTTCTTCAAGGGGAAAACGGACGAATCATTTCAATATTGATACGGCATGAATCAATACGGCATGGATCAATACGACACTGATTAATACGGATTGGGTATTCAACGCAATCCCCAAAACGGAAATAAAGCGATTGTCGCGTTTCCTATATTATCCATTTTTCCTATTTTCAACTGGTTTATCAAAATCTCGCCGCTAAATTAAATGATGGCAACGGCTCGAACCGGAAAACCGTCTAAATTTTCTATCGGTATGGGCAACGCCGAAAGAATAAATTCCAGCGGAGCTGCGGGCAGAAGATTCAGATTGGTTAAGTTTTCCAAAATAACAATTCCATTTTCCAGCAGTTTTTTATGCCCGGTCAAGGAAATCTCCTCTTTTACGGGAGACGGCAAGTCTATTCCCAATAACTGGATTTTCGTTTGAGTAAAAAAGTCTATTGCTGAATCGGAAAAAGCGGGCGCGTGCGAAAAATACTCACCCGTCCCCCATTTTTTACTCCATCCGGTTTGAAAAACGACATGCCGCTGAGTTTTAAACAACGGCTCATACGGCAGTAAAAGTTCAGGCGTAATTTCGGTTTCCGGCTCAATATCACAATTCGGGAATAAAGGTATACATACAGATACTCCATAAAGCGTATTTAGTGTCACGCTGGCTATATCCGGCAACGCGTTGTTTATATGCCGCGGAACGTCGATATGAGTTCCCCAATGGGTTGAAAAACGGACCGCGTGAACATTAAAACCGTCTTGAGAAATGGATAAACAAGGCTGCGCCTGATAACTCGGGTCGCCGGGAAAAGGAACAACCGATTCGGATAATTTATGAGTTAAGTCAATAATCATGATTTCTTTCAAAAAAGGATGAGAAAAAAGTCTTTTGAACCGTTCCGCGTTTCCCCATTCGTTACGAATTTAAGGAAGAACGAAACCGCTTCCCCGTATTACGGCGTTTTTTGCAATACAATGCTTCTAATTTCCCCTCGCTTGGATTGTTTCCGGCTGAATCTGAAAAACTCAAGGGAAGTTTATACTATGACCACTTGGTTTTTCCTGTCGACACCGTTTTGATTTCGTCCGACTAGAATCAAACAACGCTTTATATCATTGATTAAGGCGAAATGAAACGGCTGTTTTATGATAGTATGAATCTGAAAAACTCAAGGGAAGTCTAATAACAGAATCTAAGAGTAAAATTCAAAACTTTCCCGCTCTACAAGGCATCAAAAGCCCCCGCATTTAGTGCTACGGCGGATTTTAACCCCAAAAAGCAGGAAAAAAGTGAATCGCTCCCCTCATTCAATTATTAGAACCTCCCTCAAACAAGAAAGGCGTCATACATGAACCCGCTATTTATACGTAAGAAGCGTTAAAATTGTTAGATAATTACGCAAAAATACTTTTTTAGACCAATAAATTTTCTCTCCCCCTGACAAATTGGTAAAAAATGCTATAATAGCGACTTTGTAAATTGTTTTTTTACCATGTTTTATACTATGACTACTTGAATTTTCCTCTTGACGTCGTTTTGATTTCGCCCAATAAGTTGGGCTAAATCCTTGTTTTGCCATTATGGCGAAATGAAACGACTGGTTTATGAAAATATAAACCGGAAAAAGTCAAGTGGAATCAGTGTGCATAACCCAAATTATTCCTTTTAAGGAGACTTACAGAAATGTCCTCACGACTTGACCTCAGTCAATGGGGTATTACTCGACCAACCATTGTTCGCAATCCCGTTACCGCTGTTATGTATGAATCAGCGTTGAAACACGATGCGGCAGCCGTTTCTTCCGCTGGAGCTTTGATGACCAGTTCTGCGGCTAAAACCGGTCGTAGTCCGAAAGACAAACGTATTGTCGAAACGCCGGATAGCGTCAATGACGTTTGGTGGGGCGAGGTAAATACCAAATTATCTCCCGCTTCATTTCAAGCCAACCGTCAAAGAGCTATAGATTATCTGAACAGTCGCGAAGAATTGTTTGTAATCGACGGTTTTGCAGGCTGGGACGTTCAGCGGCGTATTAAGGTTAGAGTTATCTGTTCTCGCGCCTATCATGCCTTGTTTATGCACAACATGCTTGTTAGACCGACAGTAAAAGAACTGGAGAATTTTGGCAAGCTGGATTACGTAAT
>CAYZMZ010000159.1:7199-7430 GCA_964479655.1 uncultured Planctomycetaceae bacterium | reverse complement strand
CGCCAACCGTCGCTCCCGTTAAAGTGCCTTTGATGGTTAAATATCGATTTTCGCCTCAGTATATATCCGTGGGGGTAGACGGTCAGCAGCAATATGCTACTGTTACAGTAACCGATATTGGACAAATGGCGTTAGACCAGTTCGAGGCGAACAAAGCCGGAATCATTGGACGGGCGGTTGCCAGACGAATTATCAAAAAAGGCGCGCTTTATGCGGCGAAATCAGGATTGA
>CAYZMZ010000159.1:5670-7189 GCA_964479655.1 uncultured Planctomycetaceae bacterium | reverse complement strand
GGTGATATTGCCAGCGTTGCCATGGATGTCGCGGGAATCGTTTGGGAAGCAACCGAAAACGCCGATACGCGCTGTTGGGGGTTGTTGCCGGATACGATTCAGGTATCCCGAATTGAATTGCCTGCCGGAGAACATCAACTCAGCTTGCGCGCGATTACAGGGCATGAATCGGCTATCGCCCCGGTAACAACGACAGTTACTGTCGCCGACGCGCAGGATACGTTTGTTCTATGCTATTTCCCGGATTCTCAACTGGTCGGAAAGATTGTTACCCGGTAAAATCTACAGTTGTACTTTCGATGGTCTGCTCTATGTACACATGTATTCTTGTATTTTGTACTTTTGTTTATCAGCAGTATGTATCTGTCTATTAACATCTTGTATCTGTCTGCATGGATTTGTAGTGTGACTACTTGATTTTTCCTATCTCCGCCGTTTTGATTCTGCCCCGCATGAATAAAAACCTCCTGTTTTACCGATTAAGACGAAATGAAACGGCTGATTTATTGCAATATTAGCCGAGAAATCCTCCGTGGAACCAGAGGGTGTATTGCGGTTTATCAATCCGGTTTCCTGTTGAATCGAAAAATTTATTTTCAGCGTCTTGTCAATCCAAAAAGCTGGTATATAATACCGCTATTATGAATATTAACAATCTGAAACAGCAAATATTTAACGGTACAGCGATTACGCGTCCGCAGGCGATAGAATTGATAACCTGTCCTTGGGAACCGCTTCAGGCGGCGGCGAACGAAATTCGTGCGCGCTATTGTGCGGATTCTTTTGAATTGTGTACAATTATCAACGCTAAAAGCGGACGATGTTCGGAAAATTGCCGTTTCTGTGCCCAATCGTCGCATTATTTTACCGATATTAAGGAATATCCGCTGTTAAATGCCCAGCAAATTATTCAAGCCGCGACTTACAACGCTGGAAAAGGGATCAGCCGATTTTCGGTAGTAACTTCGGGCAGAAGACTATCGCAGTCGGAAGTCGATACGCTAGCCGAAATTTTTGCGAACCTTAAAGCAACGGTTCCGATTTCTCTATGTTTATCGTGCGGCTTGCTGTCGAAAGAGCAATTTGTTCAGCTTAAAGCGGCTGGTTTAACGCGATACCATAATAATCTGGAAACGTCCAGACGATTCTTTCCCGAAATCTGCAGTACTCATTCTTACGACGATAAAATTCAGGCTCTGCAATTTGCGCAGCAATCGGGACTGGAACTATGTTCCGGTGGAATTATCGGTATGGGAGAATCCATGATAGACAGAATCGACTTGGCTTTTGAAGTCCTGAAATTAGGCGTAAAATCCATGCCGATCAATATTCTCAATCCGATTCCCGGAACGCCGTTGGAGCGTCAGGCGATACTTTCTGAAATGGAAGCTGCGCGTACGATTGCTATTATTCGCTTTATTTTACCGGATAAGGCGATTCGGCTGGCCGGCGGACGCGGTCTGTTTCCCGACAAGGGAAAACTCCTGTTTGAATCCGGTGCCTCGGCGGCGATTTCCGG
>CAYZMZ010000159.1:0-5660 GCA_964479655.1 uncultured Planctomycetaceae bacterium | reverse complement strand
AATTTGTATTGATGACGATAAATCCATGTTGAACAGTTTAGGATTGAATCAATGAATAATAAACTTTGTTTCGACCACGATATTTTTATTACAGGAACCGGAACGGATATCGGCAAGACGTATGTTTGCGCACAAATTGTTAAATCGATGCGCGATTCCGGTCTGAATGCAGGGTATTACAAGCCCGCTTTAAGCGGAGCTATTCGCCGGGGAAATAAACTTATTCCCGGCGACGCTGAATATGTTTGTCAAACAGCGGGAATAAATATACCTGCTGAACAATTGGTTTCGTATACGTTTGAACCTGCGGTTTCTCCTCATTTAGCCGCTCGCTGGGCGACAGAGCAAAATAACGATTTATCGGTTTCTTCAAAACAGGCTCTTCCGATAGATTTGGATACCATCGAGGCGGATTTTCAGCATATAAAGCAGATTTTTGATTACGTTGTCGTAGAAGGGGCGGGAGGAATCGCCTGTCCTTTCCGACTCGACAGCTCTGGGCAGATTTTACTGCCGGAAGTAATCCAGCGTTTGAAGTTAAATACGGTTCTTGTTGCCGATGCCGGATTGGGAACGATAAATTCCGTTGTTCTTACGGTGGAATATATTCAACATCGTAATATAAAAATT
The DNA here is from genome assembly GCA_964479655.1 of uncultured Planctomycetaceae bacterium. Taxonomy (GTDB): domain Bacteria; phylum Planctomycetota; class Planctomycetia; order Pirellulales; family Thermoguttaceae; genus RUG11551. The sequence continues at coordinate 5,030 of CAYZMZ010000159.1, read as the reverse complement.
GAGGGGATAATTCTCAATCGTTATAATCCCGAAAATTTAATGCACGTTGATAATAAAAACGCGATAGAACTGCTAACCAATATTCCGATTATAGCCATCGTACCCTAAAATCAGACTGCCAAGTAGAGCGGGGCTTGCCGTCCTCTAAAATCGAGGCGAATTTATTCCGCAGTAAAAATATCTTTGTATTGGGATGGAAATTTAATACTATGACTACGTGAATTTTTCTTCGTGACGTCGTTTTTATTTCGCCCCCCTTAATCAAACAACCCTTTGTTTTATCGATTGGGGCGAAATGAAACGGCTCTGGTTTGTTATTCAAACCGGAAAAAGTAAAGTGGAACCAGTATAATACCTAGCCAATTTTTTCCAGTAATTTTTCCAGCCGCTTTTCGCTGACCGGAATGCTCGTTCCGAGTTTCTGCGCAAAACAGGAAACGCGAAATTCTTCTATCGACCATCGTAAGAGAATCAAATCGTTGCTGATTATACCACGAATCTTCCCGACCGCAATTTTTTCTTCGTACTGTCTTTGAAAATCGTTGATTGTATCTGCGGCGAGCTTATCCTTCCTCAGCGATCCAGCAGAAAGCAGCTCCAAGCGCGTTGCAATCGCCTTGAGAAAGCGAGGATATTGCTTTAGCCAATTAAAAGGCGTTGTCAGTAAAAAGCCCGGTGAAAACAGAGCGTTTAGCTGATTTCCAACGTCGATTTTAGCGTAGTCGAATTGAACGGAATTGAGTTTATCTCTCATTAAAGCCGCTTGATGATAGCCCTCCCAAAGCGGAGGAAACAGACTCGCGGCGTCCTGAACCGCATAGCCGATATTTTCCCGAACTCGACGAATCAGTCCAGTAAAAAGAGCCTGAGTTCTCGGCAATGGTTGAGTGTAAAAAGATTCACCTATCGACCGAGCGGCAATAAAATCGCTGATTGCCTCATCTAATCGAAACGCGGTTGTCGTTCCGACAAGAGCCGGATTCGAGGATTGAACATTGTATCGCAGCAACGCGGCATTCAGACGCATCTTTTCGATACCCGGCAGGTGTCCCGCCTGCGTTTTTAAGTCTCTCCGACAGGCGAGTTGAATCAGACGAATTATCCCGCGGCGTGATTCGCTTTGCGCTCTGTCAAGCGATTCCGCCAAACGTAAACTGACGGACGAACCGCAATCGACAATCATGGGAAACGCATGAATTGTTGCGCTGCTATTCTGTACAGCAACGCTTTCCGGCAAGTCGCCAAAAGTCCAGTCGGTAATATTATCCTGATTCCAACGGGGATCTATATGCGTTTCCAGCTGCTGTTCGGTTTGCGTTCCCAATTCATTAATCAGTTGATTCAATTCCCGTCCTTGAGCGATGATTTTTCCCTCGGAATCGATTGCCTGAACGTTGAGTTTCAGACCGTCGTCAAGAGAATCCATATCAAACATAGCCGGGGTAATTCCCTGACCCCCGCGCCGATTGAGCTGCCGGGCGACTTCTTCCAGAAAATTCCCTTTGCCAAATTCCAGCTGCGTAACAATCCAGGCGGCGGTATCGGGAGCCGGAACCAGCGGACGCCGCTGCGCTTTGGGCAGCGATTTAATCAAACCGGCAATTCGCAATTCGAGCAACCCCGGAACGCCCCAGTTGAGTTCGTTTTGCGTAAGCTGATGAGCCGCCTGAACGGGTACCTGAACAGAAATTCCATCGTCGATTTCTCCTGGATGAAATAAATATTCAATCGGAATTTGGAGTTTATTCCCCTGAAATGTATCGGGAAACAGCTTCGATAAATCGCCCGTTGGAGCGGATTCGACTGCCAAGTCTGAATCGGTCATAATTAACAACTGATTATTACCGGGTTCGCTTGCCCATTGCTTCAGGGAGACTAAATCATACACCTGAGCGGGAATACGATTATCGTAAAATTCATAGATTTTCCAATCGCCGTATAAGAAATCATGCCGCCGCATTTTTGCCTGCAATCGTTCCAGTTCTGCCTGTAGAAGTCGATTTCGTTTGTAAAAATCGAGTTTACAATCGATATCGCCTTCAACCAGACCGGATTGAATCATCAACTGGCGCGACAAAATCGGATCGATTTTTCCATAGCGCGTTTTCCGTTTTGAAACGATCGGTAATCCAAACAACGAAACGTTTTCCAGAGCGATGGCAGAACCGCTGTTCTTTTCCCAGTGCGGATCTGTATAGCTGCGATGTACCAGGTGCAAGGCCATCGGTTCTATCCAGTCGGGATTTATCTTAGCCGCCGTTCGTAAATACCGTTTAGTCGTTTCAACCATTTCAGCCCCCATTAACCATAAAGGCAACGGCGGTTTTTTAGGTGAATTTATGTTGCCGGTAGACTTATCTTTCGATTCGGATTCCTCTGGTTTAGACGCCGTACCGCGCAGCGAACTGCCGGGCCATAAAACGTATTTGCCTCCAGAGGTTAAATATTCACCGGTAGACTGTTTGTACGCAACGTTGGCCAGCAATCCGGTTAGCAAAGAACGATGAATTTTATCCGAATCGTTGGTTCTAACGGGCGGTTTAACTTCTCCAAGTAAATCGCGTAACTGACGGTAAATATCCGTCCATTCTCTCATACGATTAAAAGACAGAAAATTTTGTATACACGCCTTTCGCAGCTGCGATCGGGACAGCGTATCGCGTAAATGCAGATAAAAATCCCATAGATTCAGATAGACCAAAAAGTCGGAATCGGGATTGTTAAACTGCGCATGCGCGGCGTCTGCTTGAGGTGCTTTTTCATGCGGACGTTCGCGCGGGTCTTGCAATTCCAACGCCGATGCAATTATCAGTACATCGCCCAAACAGCCCTCTTCCCGCGCTGCCAGTACCATTCGCCCGATACGCGGATCGATGGGCAAGCCCGCTAAATCGTAGCCTAAAGGCGTAATCCGCCGATTGCTATCCAACGCTCCCAATTCGACCAGAGTTGAATACCCATCTCGAATAGCCGCAGTTTTCGGCGGATCGATAAAAGGGAATCGTTCGATCTCTCCCAGTTTTAAGGCGATTGTTTGAAGAATTACCGCGGCTAAATTCGTGCGCTGAATTTCCGGCGTTGTGTATTTATCCCGCGACAGATAATCTTTCTCTGAATACAAACGTACACAAATACCGGGACCGATTCGTCCGCAACGCCCCGCTCGCTGATCGGCGGAGGCTTGGGAAATTGCTTCGATCGGTAATCGCTGCGTTTTCGTTCGGGCGGAATATCGACTCAATCGCGCCGTACCGGTATCGATAACATACCGTATTCCCGGCACGGTAATCGACGATTCCGCAACGTTGGTCGCAATAACAATTTTTCGATGTTTAGACGGCTGAAATATCTTTTGTTGCTGGTCGGCGGAAAGACGAGCGTAGAGCGGGAGAATTTCGGGATTATTCAATTCAATCGTCTGACTGCGGAGCAATTTGGCGGTTTCGTGAATATCGTATTCCGTTGGCATAAAAATCAAAATATCGCCGAAACCTTCACGCGACAACATTCTAACCGCGGATACCGCCGCTCGCTGCCAGTCAATATCGTCGTCGTTTCGTTTTCCCTTTGAATGGTCGAGAATTTCGGAATCGTCTTCATCGTCTTGCTGTACAGGAGGACAGTATCGAATTTCTACCGGAAACGTTCTGCCGGACACGGTAATAATCGGGGCAGGGACAAAGCCGAGAACGCTGCTGTAGGTACCGAAATGTTCAGCAAAGCGTTCGGCGTTAATCGTTGCCGAGGTAATAATCAGCTTCAAATCCGGACGTCTGGAAAGTATTCGCTTAATATAACCGAGTAGAAAATCGATGTTCAAAGAACGTTCATGCGCTTCGTCGATAATCAAAACGGAATACTGCTTTAGCAATCTGTCATGCTGGGTTTCTGCCAGCAAAATTCCGTCTGTCATAAGTTTGATGCACGTATTTTCAGAGGTTGAATCGGTGAATCGAATTTTATATCCCACAATAGAATGGGGAACTCCCGGATTATGGATAATTGACGGGGCTAATTCTTCAGAAATTCGGGCGGCAACGCTTCGTGCTGCAATCCGCCGGGGCTGCGTATGACCGATAATTCCGCGGTCGGCATAGCCCATTTCCAGCAAAAGTTTAGGAATCTGCGTTGATTTCCCCGAACCGGTTTCGCCGCATAAAATTACCACTTGATTCTGCTGGATAATTTTGCGGATTTCTTCCCGGTTTTGGCAGACGGGCAGATTTTCATCGTAGACAATATTTTTCACCCAATCAGCCGTATTTCTCTTAACGCCAACACGTCCTTTGGAATTAGGCACGTGCACACTTCGTCTGTTCCGACGCGTTTGATTATCTTGTGTCGGCTTATCTGCGGGTTGATTGGGATTCATAAACTTGCTTGAAATCAGTATATATTATCTTGCTATATATAAACAGAAGTACAGTGCGTATATCAAGATTATATTACTGATTTTGAAAGGTGGTAACACAAAAACTGATAAAATCAAATTTTGAAGACTACCAAACTACGAATCAAATACTACAGACCCATCTTTTCGATGATAACTTCGGAACCGGGAGTTAGCAGACGAATTTTAGCGGCAATAGCTTCTTTGTCTGCGCCCTTTTTCAGGCGAGCCTGAAATTGAACCAGTTTGGCTTTACGATGACGACGACGCTTGATTTCTTTTTGACGTTCGCAACGCGACATAATATATATCCTTCCAAGTAATTAATAAATGGTAAATAACCGAAATTATTCTATTGTTACGCTGTAATTCAAGATGATTTTCCTATCAATACCGCTTTGATTTTTTTCGATCAAATCAACATTCCGCTATACATTAATAAAAGCGAAATAAAACGACCGAAATCTAACGGACTAATTCCGAAAAATTCAAATGAATCCAGTATGGCGTATTAAATCAAATTTTACGATTCTGTCAAGCCCCAGTTCCCGCTATTTTTGCGGATAAAAACCGAGGGTTTGCCTTTAAAACGATGGAACAGAGCACCTTGAGGAGTATTTGTACCCGAAACCCCATGGAG
>CAYZMZ010000158.1:0-7494 GCA_964479655.1 uncultured Planctomycetaceae bacterium | reverse complement strand
CATGATAATTGCATGGATAAAATCTGGTGGAATGAACAATGGATGGGCTATCCGATTGATAAATCGTATGATGAAAACTCGAATACGGTAAACGCCCGTCTATTAAAAGGACGTTTGTTTATCCTTGTTGGAGAAATGGATACCAACGTCGATACTGCGTCGTCGATGCAGTTAGCCGACGCGCTGGTAAAGGCTGGAACCGATTTTGATATGTTTGTTTTACCGGGTAGCGGACACGGAACAATTCAGCACCCGGTAGTAAAACGAAAAGTGATTCGCTTTTTCCAGCAGAATTTATAATCTGGTTTCACTTGACTTTTTCCGGTTTGCATAACAAACTTCAGTCGTTTCATTTCGCTCGCCATCGTTCAACCAAGGGGGCTTGATTCTGCGATCGAAATCAAAACGACGTTAAGAGGAAAAATCACGTAGTCAAACTATAATCGATTTCCGACAATCGGACGAACTCGAATTTATTCGTTCCGCATGAATATCAAAGCCGCAGTATTAAAACCGATGTCCGATTTGATTTAATCAATGATTTCGGTTCGACAAAACAAATCCGATTAAACGAGTTTACCAAACAGGGTGAATCCGCTTACCCGTTCGATGACGGTTTTAACCATTTTTCCCGTCAGGGATTCGCCGCCGTCAAAGACAACCGCCCGGTCGCAGGGCGTTCTTCCGGTAAGCTGAACACTTGTACTGTTTGTCGATTCCAGCTTGATGGCGGATTTACTGATTCCTTCTACCAAAATTTCAACGGTTTTACCGATAAATTGTTGATTATCGGACAGAGAAATTTCATTTTGAACCGCAAGTAACTCGTTATTTCGTCGGCGTTTAACGAAATCGGAAACGTCGTCAGACCAATTTTTAGCGGATACCGTTCCTTCGCGCGGTGAGTACTTGAAAATATAGCTGTTCTTGAATCGCGCCCATCGAACCAGGTCTACCGTCTGATGAAAATCGTCTTCCGTTTCTCCGCAAAAACCGACAATAAAATCGCTGGTTATCGCCGAATCTGGAACAATAGAATAAATGGATTCGACCATTTCCCGATACTGCTCAACCGTATAGCCTCGGTTCATTTTTTTAAGCATGGCATCTGAACCGCTTTGGGCAGGAATATGAAAATGCGGGCAGACAACCGGAATATCCCGAACCGTCTCAAGCAATTTTTTGTTCACGTGAGAGGGACTGCCGGTAACAAAGCGCAGTCGTTCCAGCCCCGGTAAATCAGCCATTCTATACAAAATATCAGCTAAGTCAATTTCCTGCCCGTTTTCAATATATTTATAGGCGTTTACCCGCTGACCCAGAAGCATAATTTCTTTTACTCCGTTATCGAGTAACTGGCGTGCTTCATCGAGAATTTTCGAGACGGGTCTGCTTTGCTGCGGACCGCGAACATAAGGCACGATACAGTACGAGCAGAAATTATCGCAGCCGAGCATAATTCGTAACATTGCCTGAAATCGGGGCGTTTGCTCAACGTCGGGGGATTCGATGGAAATCAGTCCCGCAGATCGAATTGGGTCGTATTGTTCAAAACTGCTGATAACTTCGTCCTGCGGATTGCCGCGGCGATCTTCCGAAACAAAAATTTGAGGCGTATGCCCGTTTTGAATCTGTTCGATTAATTCGGGAATATGAGCGATTTTCCCCGGACCGACAACCAAATCTACAAAAGGACATCTTTTAACAATTTGATGGGCGTCTTTTTGCGCCATGCAGCCCATAACCCCGTAAATCCGGTGCGGATAATAGTCCTTCACGTTTTTTAATCGTCCCAGGGCGGAATAGATTTTATCTTCCGCGTGAGCACGGACAGAACAGGTATTAAAAAGCAAAATATCCGCCTTTTTCGCGCTTACGGCGGGTGTATAGCCGTGCTGAAGCAGTAAACCGGCAACCAGTTCGCTGTCCAAAACGTTCATCTGACAGCCAACCGTTTCTATAAAAAATGTCGTCATAATAGGGTAATTGTATTTAAATTTCGGGGAATTTTTTGGGATGGATTGGGGGTTGGGGGTAACCATAAATGTATGGTGTACAATATATCCTTTTTTCCGTCCTTTGATTTATTGGGTAATATTCCAGATTAGCATTCGCATCATATCTCTGAACGATTTATTGGCTTCAAAAACAGAGGCGGGTTCAAATCCGCAATGCGTTTTGCAATGCGTGCAGCGGGGGTCTTTACCCGGTCCTAGCTTATCCCAGTCGGTACTGTCGAGCAACTGCTGATATGAATCATAATGCTGGTCGGTTAATAAATAACACGGACCTTTCCAGCCGATCGGATTTCGGGTTGGATTCGCCCACGCGGCGCAATCCATCTGTCGCCGTCCGGTGAGAAAATCCATAAAAATCGGCGAGGCAACCAGAGGGAATTTTTTCAAATGCGGCTCCAAATCCCTGAACTTTTGTTCTATCATATCTTTGGTTAAAAATAATTCTTCCTGCTGCTGTTTGCTAAACGCGTCGTAAGAAAACGCGGGGGAAAGCAGCAGGGCGTTAATTTTTAACTGGGTAAGCATTTCAAACAGTTTGATAACATCTTCGTTGGGGGTATCCCGATATAAAGTTGTATTGGAGCAGACAAAAAAACCGGCATTTTTAGCGGCTTTAATTCCGTCTATAGCTGTTTGAAATGCGCCCTGTTTGCAGCACCCGGCGTCGTGTTCGGGCTGCAAGCCGTCCAAATGAACGTTGATAAAAAATCGTGAATGAGGCTTAAACAAAGGCAGTTTTTGTTGAAGCACCTGAGCGTTTGTACAAAGATAAATATGTTTCCCTCTTTCGAGCGTTTTCGCAACCAGCTCGTCAATACCGGGATATATCAACGGTTCTCCGCCGCAGATACTGATTACCGGCGCGCCGCAGGAATCAATCGATTCCAGACATTGTTCGACAGAAAGCGTTTTATCCATACAAGTGCTAAACTCGCGGATTCGTCCGCAGCCGGCACAATGCAGATTACAGGCGAATAGCGGTTCGAGCATCAAAACTAACGGGAATTTTTTTATACCGCGCATGCGCTGCTTAAACAGGTATTTCGTCATCGCGGTAGTTAAAGAAAGGGGAAATCGCATAGGAAGGAATTTAAGGGAAAATAAAGGGATAAATACAAAAATAAATAATTTGGTCAGGAAATTGGAAATTAATGTCGCGTTTAAGGAATACAGAAAATTATACTATAAAATCAAAGTCTGAATCAACGTCTGAATCAAAATTTAGCATGTACAATCTTTCTGTTCCGATAAACTCGATAGTCTGTCGATATAATTATCCTCCCGATCCAGACTGAATAAGGTGAATATAATCGATAGCCTTTTTTATACATTTGTCTACCGTTGACGGATTGACACTAGGTGAGGTTTCGCCCGAAACGGACATATCAACGGCCATCGAACGTAAATTATGCCAGCGAATCAGAGCTTTATTTTCCTGTTCGGACAGCTCGACTTCGTAGCCGGGGTCGGGTTTTACGCCCCACTGATCGGTTTTTTGCGTCTGCTCGTTTCGATGAATATTTTTTCCGTTGGGTCTGACGTATCCGGCAACCGTAATTTTTACGGCTCCCTGACCTTCGGTTAGATAGTACATGTCCTGAACCGTCCCCTTGCCGAAAGAACGAGAACCGATAATCGCCGCGTTAAGTTTAACGCCGTTTGCATCGATTTTACCGGCGTTATCCTGCAAACAAGAGGCGGTAATTTCGCTTGCCGACGCGCTTTCGCCGTTGATTAAAACCGCGATGGGAAACGTTCGATATTTAGTACCCTCGGACGCGCAAAGCGGGTCTGTTTTACTGCGACTATGTATACTAACGATTAAATCGTTTTTATTGACAAATAAATCGCAAACGCCGACCGCCCCGTTGAGCGTTCCGCCGGGATTATCGCGTAAATCGATAATCAGTCCTTTCATTCCTTTTTTTAGCAAAGCGGGAATAATCGACGCCATTTCCTGTGCCGTACGCTGACCAAATCCGGTGAGTTTTACGTAGGCAACGCCGTTTGTTTCAGGTAAAAAATACGTCCAGCGACCGTCGGACAGGCGTCTGTCTCCAACAACCGAGGGGGTAGAAATAACGCGTCTGTCTACATCGATTTCCATCGGTTTGGGCTGACTGGGGTGCAGAATTTTTAGCGAAACGATAGTTCCGGGCGTACCGCGAAGTCTATCCGCCGCCTGAGATGCCGATAGCCCCTGCGTCGTTTCTCCGTTGATAGCGAGAATTTGATCACCGGGCAAAATACCCGCCTGTACAGCGGGAGAGCCGTATATCAACGCGCATACGGTTAGAGTGCGCGTTTTCGGATTGATTAATATTTCCGCTCCGATTCCGGCAAATTTCTGATCTAACGATTCGTTCATTTTCTCGAACGCTTCCGGAGGCAAGTAGCCGGAGTACGTATCCAGCGAACGCAGCATTCCGCTTAATGCCTTTTGCGTCAGCGTGTTACGTTCAACAGGACTGTCTTGACCGGGGCAGTAATATTGATGTTCCACCAGATTCATTACATGGCTGATCAGGCGTCCTTGTTTATCCGCACGGAGAAAACAGGCGAAGCAAATCAGGCTTAATAAAATCAGCAGAAACAGGTTTCTTTGGGGCATATAATTTCGTAAAAAATAATTTTTATTCTCAAAACAGCCTTGATATTATATCACAAATCCAAGATGATGTCAAGTCAATAGCGAACCGCTTGCCGGATTTCGTTGTGTTTTTCTCGATGATCGTTCTTCCCAACAGAAACGCTCAAAGGTCTTGGTTCAGAGCAGGGGGGGCGGGCATCGAGTCGGGGGAATCCCGACTGAGTATATCGCGTTGCTTGAGAGTACTGCATGAGTCGTATTGGATGGAGCGCGGACGTCCCCGTCCGCAACATTCATTTTATAGCGGCGGACGGGAACGGTTCCGGTCTCAAGTCGATTTTTCCGTTGGTATCCGATACGGGTTACCGCGTCGAAGCCGGTTTTATTGTTCTTTTCCTAAAATGTACTGGAACAAAACGGCACCTGGGACAGAATCACAAGCTGGAATTGGTGCCTGCTGAACTTGCTCTATCTGCCAGCCATTGTTTAAAAAGTATTGCAAAGTGTCAGTTCCTCCGATAGTATTTACCTTTTGGATTTCCGTTTTATTTGAGATGAAACCCTCTGACTCGACTTTTTCGTCGCGGTAAGTCCAAGCTTCAATTTCAGTTACAAACCATTTTTTGTCCTCGTCCCGAAATTGCCGATAAGAAACGGGAATAATCACGTACTGTTTCATAAATAAACTCCTTTTAAAAAACTAGGTTAAACAACATACAAAACGTCTATTTCGGTAACAGGCAAATCAGTGCCAGGGTACAATCATCGGTTGTTAAGGTTGAAAAAGAACTTTCCAAACTGCGTTTAATAGCTTCTGTAACTTCGTCGGCGGAGTGTTGAGATAGCCAGCCGAGCATTTTTGACATAGCTGGAGCGATCGTTCCGTTTTGACGGTTCAACAACGCGTTTTCCAATCCATCGGTAAACAGTCCAAATGAGGAATACTCTTGGGAATCCGTATAAAATCGAATGTTCTTTTGCGCATCTTTTTCCGTAACGAAAAAAGTACTGTTCGCAAACTCTCCTTTGGAGGGAGCGGAGATTATTTTCGATTGTCCTTGGGACAATCCGACGATTCCGCCGTCTCCTAAATGGGCGGCGACCCAACGTCCGGTACTGTCAACGACAACCGCAAGCAGCGTACAGGAATAATCCATCATATCGCGCTGTTGGTCCGGGTTGCAGGAACGAATATGATTCCGTATCGCTCGTCCTATTGCGGTGATTATCCCTGCCTGATTTTCTTCCGTGCGATTGGTATCGAACAATAACTCAAACTGATCGACTAGCCATTCCGCCGCGATACGTACCGCGATTGACGCCCCGATTCTGCCATACGCCTTGCTTCCTGCCCCATCGGAAACGGCGACTGCCAAGAGCGAATTACCGTCCTTTGCCTTTTTTGGGGCGGATGCCCACGCGTCTTCGCATTGACCGTTGACACTCAAATGCGAACGACCAATCAAACTGGCGGCGGCAAACACGGGAACGTCGACGATTTTCATATTTCTCCCCATGAATCGATTCCCTTTATATCGAGCTTAACCTTTTCGCCGGGACGGGATTGCGAAACACGCACGACAGATTGAGAAAGCCATTGGAAAAACTCCTTAAATCGGAGACCTTTGAGCCGAAGCGGAGTGCGTAAGGAAAACAGTTGCAATACGTTCATGTCGGCATCGGCACCAATTCCGATGGGGAATACAACCAGCTTTCCCTCGGATTCCAGTTGACGAGTTCGATCGGCAGCCCGGGTATACTCGCTTTTTTCCTCTCCATACGGCTGACCGTCCGTCATGATAACAAGCCAGGGCTGATAATAATCAACTCCCGTTTGTTTATATAGCCCCTTTTGTTCCGCCAACATATCAAGGGACAAATTTACCCCATTGCCAATAGCCGTTGCTCCCCGGGTAATCTCAATTTCCGGCCAGCTTGAAAGGGATTCAATAGTCGTAAAGTTTTGCAGCATCTGTCCGGTATTTGAAAAGACCACAATAGCGACAGACGCACTCGACGCCGCGACTTCATCCGCCTTTAAAGCTTGAAAAAACTCGTTTACGCCCCGGTTGAGTTCGTGTATTTTATCGCCTTCCATGGAACCGGATACATCCAGACATAATACAATCGGGACTCGGGGAGAGGGATTGGAATACAACTCTTCCAGACGTACGACTAAATCGTTTGACATAATTTTCCTTTCATTAAAACCACTTCTTTAAGGATTGTATAGCGGCCGCTCTTCCCGCCGCACAGTAATATAAACACATGGATACCAATAAAGTAAACGGAGAAGAATAAATCCAAACATCAACTATATCACATTGTGCGTCACTGCTTATTATTACCGCCAGAAGGAGGGGGATTACAATCATTCCCCAAAAAACATAAATGCGCAGTAACTTTTCGGAACTTTTAATAAACCAAACTAATCCCAAAATAAATGCTGGAATCGTCCATGAGGGATCTAAAATATTACGGGCAAAAAAGGGAAGACCGAGTAACAAAAATAAAGTTTTCAGGGTAATCAAAAAGACAATTGTACCCCATTGCATTTCTGCGGGTAAAGACGTGTTATTTTGTTTATTAGCTGTCGTGCCGCCTGACGAAGAAGAACGGGAAGTCGTATGGGAATTGGCTGACCAGCGGCCGGAGGATTTTGTATTCGATGTACGCGATGAATTGTAAACCGTTGTCGAGGTCGAATATGGGGGGGCTCCCTTTTTAGCGGACGAATTATTAGATTGCCTTGACGTTTCATAGAAACTGTCCTGGGCGGATTTCGGAGGCACATTTGCTTCTAAAATCTGTTGCGCTAATAATTCGGCTCTTGCCTGTTGATCTGTTTTCCCATCTGAACGAAGAGGCTGTTGCGGATCGTAATTG
>CAYZMZ010000157.1:2776-7501 GCA_964479655.1 uncultured Planctomycetaceae bacterium | reverse complement strand
CAATTTCGCGTCCAGCCGGTTCTTTTTTCCGCCTGTTTTAGGTCGAAAAGACTAAACCCATATCGCCAAATATGGGGGCTTTTCTCCCTTTTACAGGCGATAAAAACTCCGCGACTGGTTCCTGAAAGCATTTAATAGAAGTACCCTAAAATTATTCTCTAAAAATTTCTTCTCCCCGGTTGATTTTTTTCTTCGATTCGATTACAATACGTTTATTGCACTTGATTTTCCCCGAGTACGTTTTGACTTTGCGCCATAGCGTTATACTGGTTCCACTTGAGTTTTTCCCGTTTATATAACCATATCCCAGCCGTTTCATTTCGCCTTAATCCGTAAAACAGGGAGTTTTTATTCCTTCGGAGGTGAAATTAAAACAGCGTCGATAGAAAAAATCAAGTAGTCATAGTATAATTCGCAGTTTTTACTATCCTCGCAAACAAACGGGTGATTTATATAATCAGCAATTGTCGAAATTCAAGCGTAAGCAGAAAAATTAATGGAAAGTTATACTAATTCTACTTGATTTTTTTCGGTTTGCATAACAAACCGGAATCGTTCCATTTCGTTCCGAATCGATTAAACAAAGGGTTATTTGATTCTGGAGAGAAATCAAAACGACATCAAGAAGAAAAAATCACGTAGTTATAGTATAATTTGCTGGAATCACTTTATTTTTATTCCTTCCTCAATGGAGATACCAAAGATTATGCAAAGACGTGAATTTTTTCGTGCTGCAACCGGAGCTGCCGCCGTTGGTTTAACTTATACCCTCGCAGGAGCTGAAGATGCCGTTCAGCAAAACACCGATAAACAAAAGTACTCCCCAATCTATGCCGGAAAAAAGGGTAAAGAAGTCCCCGGCTGGGGAGATGCGGCGGCTGAACATATTACCGTTTACAATCCCGATTTCGCCGATAGAAATCTATGGATTCGCAAAGACAATCAAAATTTAGCGACCTATCGAACGGGCAGCAATCAAAAATACCCGTATCTGTATCCCATGGCAGGACCGATTTCCATGGTTACCGTTCTGACGGAATCCAGTCAGCCGTGGCCTCATCATCGTGGTTGTTTTTTAGGCGAAGACCGCGTTAACGGCGGGAATTATTGGCAGCAGGGAACCAAAGACGGTCAGATTTTATCTCAAGGGGTAAAAGTTGAATCCAGTCAGCCGACGAAAATTGTGTGGACGGATTCCGGCATTTGGAAAAAGCCCGAGGCCGACCCGATTATTTCCGATACTCGTAAATATACGCTTGATTGGCGTTGCGACGATTATTATATTTTAGATTTGGAATACTCCCGAACCACGTTGACCGATGTAACCTGCGATAAAACGAATCACGGATTTTTTGGCGTTCGAGTTAGCCAAGACCTGTGCCCGGACGGCGGCGGTAATTTAATCAACGACCAGGGCGGTCTTAATCAAGGCGCCTCTGAAAAGAAACCCAATAAATGGCTTGCTTACTACGGCAAACGCCATTTTAATCCCGCGATTGTCGAAGGCGTGTCCGTTTTTTGCGCGCCGGCTGCCATGTGGAAAGACTGGGGCGTTGAAGGCGATTGTCCTTGGCTGGCTCGGGATTACGGGAATATTTCCCCGTTGCCCTACTATCTCAGCGGAGCTAAATTCCCCAAAGATACAACCATGAAGATGAATTTTCGCGCGGTCTTCTTTGCTGGAACCGCCGCAGATGTCGATCTGAACGGATTATGGAACGAAATCTACGCCTAAATAAAATGGCGGCATTTGAAATTCCGCTGTTTATATTGTCATAAGCAAGCTGTTTTATTTCGCCCTCCTTGATAAAAAAGGACTATAGCTGTTCTTCGGGGGCGAAATAAAAGCGGTATCGACTGTAAAAATCGTACCGTCATTGTATAAACTGCAAAACTTAGTTTAGCCGCCGGATTTATTAGATATTTCCGGCAATCTGTCAGGAAAGAATCTGACTTAACGATTTCTGATTTAACGCACGATTCTGCGTAAAAAATGGCGTCTTTATAAAAAAATAAGTACCGGAAGGTACTTTATATTTATAGCTGGCGTCCACTTCGAGCTATCGCTTGAAGAAGGAGAACTCTTATTTTACGATGGGAAATGCCATCAATACGGAAAATGGGCGATGGGAGACTCGAACTCTCGACATCTACCTTGTAAGGGTAGCGCTCTAACCAACTGAGCTAATCGCCCGAAAACAAGCCGATATTCTATTTAATATAACAGAATTGTCAAGGGGGGGCAAAGCCGAGTATAAAACGCCCCGTTTTACGGATTATGGCGAAATGAAACGGCTGATTTGTAGCAATACAAGCCGAAAAATTCAAGTAGAAGCCGTAGAGTCGAACAAAATCAGGTTATTTCGTGGGGTAGAACAAATCCGGACTGGAATCCGTCCGATTCCCTTCGACGTGCGAATCGTTGCTGTCTTCTTCGGTAATTTCCGACTTCTCTTGCGGCTTATTTCCCGGCTCCGCAGACTCATCCTCCGACATCTCCGACGACTCCGGCTTATTCTCAGTTTCCGCTGACTTGTCCTGCCCCGATTCCGACTTATTCTCCGCCTTGTCTTCCGGCTTGTCATCGTTCGGCTGGGATTTTTCCAGAACAATCGGCTCGACAACCAGAGGCGTTTTTCCGTTGACAATCGCTTTGTTAATACAGTCCGTTTGCTTAACGCCGTTTTCAGGAAACAGACCGTCATGCTGACAACGCACCAATCGCAAAACCATTAACTTTTGGTAATCGCCCTTTATCGAGGCGTCGGTAAAGAAGTTCGCGCCCAACGAGGCCGCTTGATTGGGCAAGCAGGACAGAACAACCATCTCGCCGGGCTTAAGTTTCGCCTTTAACTGCAACTTATCCAGCGTTTTGCGATTTCTTCCGTACTCCATTTTTACAACGCCCTGTTCAAATGAATACTGCTGTCTGGAATCTCCGTACTGCAATTCGGGCAAAACCGTCAGATCAACCGCGCCGTCTGGACGCAGGGAGCTGGTAATCCGAAAGACGCATTGCGCATTTGTGAACGTTTGTCCCCCTATATTACCGCCGCTGTTTTGTAAAATCGTTAATTCATCGTAAACATCGGACGCCAGAGCCTCGGTTGGCTGGTCGGGCAGCATTTCAACGTAACGACACATGATATTATCGTCGTTGGTAAACTGAACCATTTCAGACCACGCATCGACTTTGGCTCCCGACTTTGGATCGATTAGATTGAGCAGTTCGATCAGTTTGGAAACTTGCCCGGACGCCAGAACACCAAAACGGAAACCGTTGGTTCTCATCTGACGCCGAACGGATTCGGGAAACGATAAATCGGAAACGTTATCCCAAATAGCCTGCGCGGAATCCTGATTGCCTACGCTGCGGCGAATAAAGTAAATTTCCAAGCCGACCGCTTCTTCAGAGAGCTTAATCGGCTTCAAAAGCGGGTCTTTATCGGAACTATGCGTACGCGGCGGCTCAAACGGCTGCAAGTACGAGCAGCTGGAAAGCAAAATTGTAAGCAAGCATATCGGCAGAATCCCAAACGATTTTAACATGACCTTACTATAGAGATTTAGCCGTTTTCTGTCAAGGGCGATTTATAAAACAGCCGGGGTTATTACTATGACTACGTGATTTTTTCACTTAACGCCGTTTTGATTTCGCCTGAAGATTTATACAATCATTTGTTTTATTGAGTTAGGCAAACTGAAACGGCTGGGGTTTGTTATCCAAACCGGAAAAAGTCCAATAAAAACAGTATAGATCAAAATTGACAGGTAATTTCACGTAGAATCCGGGTATACAACCGTTTGTCTGCATTCAATTATTGTTGATTTTTACGGGTATTTACTTGATTTTGAACCTGCTCTACGTATAAAAACTCGAGGGAACGTCAAGAAAAAAAGTTTTTCTTCCTGTTGAACGGAAAAATATCAAAAAAAATGTATAATTTTTACTAAACTGTCTAAAATTTGAACAACAGGGGAGTTTTCATTTTTCTGAAGAAGGTTATAATTGGGTAACTCCAAGTCGTTCAAACCGGTTTCAATGGTAAAATATATCGAAAATACGGTTATTTTATATAATTTTAGGTTTTTTCGCTGTTTTTTCGTAAAAAACTGTTGATTAGGTTTGAAATTTGCTCTTTAATCCATTATAATATCGATGGGCTTATTATGAAATGATTACTTGAGTATCTCAAAGACGTTTTTATTCCCCAACTTTGGGGTAAAATACAGCAGTGCTTTTTTCGGCGTTGTTTTGTATAAAACGTCAGAGTTATTGGGGGTCCAATCGGAACAGTTCAAGAGCAATCAAAATAATAATAAATTTATCAATATATTATCCCATAACAAGGAACCGTAAGCATGCCAACTTATCAATTTGAGGCGATGGACGCTTCAGGTAAGGAAATCAAAGACATCGTCGAAGCTGCCAACGAAGACGAGGCCGCCTTAACAATCAAGCAGATGGGTTACTACGTAACCAAGCTATCGGTCAAAAAAGACCGTAAAGCGGCGACCAGTTCCGCGTCTGCTAAAAAGAAGGGCAAGTCCTTTTCGCTGGGGGGCGTTAAATCCAAAGTTCTTTGTACCTTTACCCGTCAGCTTTCCATCCTTCAAGACGCTGGTCTTCCGATTTTGAGAAGTTTGAAAATTCTCGAAACGCAAGCCAAACCGGGGGCATTGAAGAACTCGCTTATAGACGTTATAGATGAAATTGAAGGCGGG
>CAYZMZ010000157.1:0-2766 GCA_964479655.1 uncultured Planctomycetaceae bacterium | reverse complement strand
TCCGAGGCGATGGCCAAATGTCCGAAGGCCTTTGATCGACTTTACGTCAATATGATTAAAGCCGGTGAAGCGGGCGGTGCGCTGGAAATTATTTTACAGCGTCTTGCCGAATTTAAGGAAAAAAGTGAAACGTTAAAACGAAAGATTAAAGGCGCTTTAACCTATCCTGTTTGCGTAGTCTTTTTTTCCGTGGGTATTTTAGCCTTTTTGATGATTTTTATTATTCCTAAATTCATCAAAATTTTTGAAGATTTTGATACAGAATTACCTCAGATGACGCAATTGTTAATTTGGGTATCCAATTCATTTGTGTATTTCTGGTGGGTTTTGATTGCCATACCGGTAGGCGTTTGGCTGTTGATAAAAACGATGAATCAGTTTGACTACTGCCGGTTTGGGTGGAATTTATTCTGCCTGAAAATGCCGGTTTTCGGTCAACTGGTAGAAAAAAATGCCGTGGCACGCGCCATGCGAACCCTGGGAACGTTGGTCAGTTCCGGCGTTCCTATTATCGAAGCGATTACTATTACCCGAGAAACAACCGGTAACAGCGTATTCGAGCGATTGTTTGACAAAATATTAGATGCCATTCGTCAAGGTGAATCGATTGCCGTGCCTATCAAGGAAAACTCCGTGCCGCCGATTCATCCGATTGCAATTTTTTGGTGGATGTTTTTTTGCGGTGGGCCGATTGGTTTGCTGTTATACATGATGAAATTCCGTCAGAAAATTATGGACGATATGGTCGTCAATATGATAGACGTCGGTGAAGAAACCGGTGAATTGGATAAAATGCTTTATAAAGTAGCCGATACCTACGACGAAGAAGTCAACGTCCTGACAGACTCCTTAATGAGTTTAATGGAACCGTTGCTGATTATCTTCCTCGGCGGTATGGTTGGATTTATCGTTATTTCGCTATTCATGCCGTTGATCAGCTTGATTAGTAAACTGTCCGGTTGACGCACAACAAACATACACGGGTTCCACTTGACTTTTTCCGGTTTGAATAACAAACCCCAGTCGTTTCATTTCGCCCCCATCAATAAAACAAAGGGTTGTTTTATCCTGTTCGGGCGAAATCAAAACGACGCCAAGAGAAAAAATCAAGTGGTCATAGTATAAAATATATTTTTGGAGAAAACAAAATGAAATATAAGCAAAGCGGTTTTACGCTGGTAGAAATGCTGACTGTAATCGCTATTATCGGGATTTTGGCAGCGTTGCTTTCAACAGCGATGGTAGCCGTCAGAGCCAGAGTTCAGCGTGCTGGAATTACCTCTGAAATCAACCAACTATCCATGGCGCTGGAAAATTACAAAACGCAATACGGTGAATATCCGCCGGATGGAACAGACGCAGCGGCCATTAAACGGCACATCGCGCGGGCATTTCCTCGAGCTAATGCCGACAATTTAGCCAAAAACGTTCCGACCGACCCCGCTCAATCGCTGGTTTTTTGGCTTGGCGGTCCGATCGTCAACGGGCGTCCGATTGGATTTTGCAATAATCCGACCGATCCCTTTAATAATGCGGTAAACAAATCGCGTTCGTTGCCGTTTTTTGATTTTCCGCCGGCTCAGCTTGCAACTACCGGTACCAACGCAACGACAGCTACGTTTTCCTCGAAAAACGGAGGGGGACCTTACGCATACTTCCGCGCTAACGTAACCGGCGGTGTTGGTTCCTACAGCGGCAGCTATCAATCGGCAGATTATGGAAAGATCAGCCCGTATAACAACTCGTCTAAAAACAGCGTTTGGTATGCGGAAACCCGTTTTCAGATTATTTCTCCCGGACTGGACGGAAAATACGGCGACGGGAATAATGATATTCAAAAAGCCAATGCCGATGCATTGGATAATCAAACCAATTTCGGTATGATTAGCGACTTGCTTGAACAGTAAAAGGTATTTTCATGAAACAACACAACGGATTTACGCTGATGGAAATGCTGGTGGTAATTATGATTATCACCATGCTGGCAGCTTTTATGCTTTCCGCATTAAGCTCTGCCCGAAACGTGGCAGCAGCGGCACGAACCCGTGCCACAATTACCAAAATTAATCGTGTTGTTATGAAACGTTACGCCTCATACAGAAACAGAAAGGTGTACGTAGATACCAGCAAATGTAAAAATCCGCGTGATGCGGCCCAAAGACGATTGAATGCGCTTCGTATTCTAATGCGTCAGGAAATGCCGGACCGCTATTCAGATTTGGAATTACGAGATGATGACAATAATCCCACGCCAGCGTTAACGCAGTCTTATATCGCACACTGCGCTAAAAGGACTCCAGCCGACAACCGTGATTATATGGCTGCCGAACTGCTTTATATGCAGATAATGGCAGATCCCGTTGGAGCGGGCATGTTTTCCGAATCTGAAATTGGAGATTTCGATGCTGACGGACTGCCTGAATTTATCGACGGGTGGGGAAAGCCGATTCGCTATCTGCTTTGGCCCGCCGGCTTTTTCGCCGATGAAGGCGCGGAAAGTGATTTGCAAATTACAGCGGCCGTTGCCAACAAAGATTTTGTACACGATCCTTTTGATACCGCCATGCTGGAGCCGGGAACCCCTGCCCTCTACCCGTTAATATATTCTGCCGGACCAGACGGAATGTACGATATTAATTTTGGTAAAAACGGTACGGGAGATGGGGCGACAACAACAAGCTATTCCAAACCGCTGGAACCTTACGAGTTTACCGATGGCAATAATCACAAGGTGGGGTTGCCCTTAAATGATATTGACAGCAGTAA
>CAYZMZ010000156.1:3972-7595 GCA_964479655.1 uncultured Planctomycetaceae bacterium | reverse complement strand
ATGATGGTGTTGTTTCTTATGTAAGTTCTTCACTTATTAAAGTAAAAACAAATGGACTTGAACACAATTCGTAGAGAAATTGATCGTATTGATAACACAATTTTACATTCGTTGCAGCAAAGAATAGAATGGGGACGCTTAACGCTCAAATTTAAGAAGAAAATTCTCAATCCCGAACGGGAGCAGGCGATTCTTAACAGTTTGATGGAACGAGAGCGTTCCCTGCTTTCCAGCGAAGTCATTGAGGCAATTTATCAAACGATATTTACGGAAAGTCGTCGCGTTCAGGCAGAAGCCCGCTCCCTAATCGCGTTCCAGGGAGATCACGGCGCGTTTAGCGAGGTCGCCTGTCGTGAATGGAACAAGAATCTGGTTCCGATGCCCTGCTCTTCCAACGCCGGTGTTATGGGCGGAATAGAGCAAGGAGTTTATGATTTCGGAATTATCCCGATTGAAAATACGATTGTCGGCCGACAAAATCAGATTACGGCATTGCTTAGTCAATCCAAGCTGCATATTGTCGGAGCAATTAGCATACCCGTAGAACAATGTTTACTTGTTGTTCCCGGTGCCCCGCTGACGCAGTTGAGAAGGGTTTACTCTCACCCAATGGCTTTGGGCGAATGTAAAATTTTTATCAAGCAGAATAATTTGGACGCGATAGATTATTTCGATACCGCCGGCGCGGCCAAATGGCTGGCGCAGACGCAGCCCGAGGGCGGTTCGGTTATCGCCAGCGAACTGGCTGCCAAGTACTATCATTTAGAGGTTGCCCGGCACAATGTCGGCGATAATACCAAGGCGGCTACCCGTTTTTTGGTACTGGCGGCCAATCCCAAAGAAGACGGCGGCAATAAAACCTCGATCTCCTTTATCGTGAAAAATTCGCCCGGCGCGCTGGCGGGTATTATGAATCTGTTTGCAGAGAATAATATCAATCTCAGCCATATAGATTCCGTTTTGAGTTCCTCCGGCAACTACATTTTTTATGTAGATATAGATGCTAATATGAACACCGATATACTTCGTTCCGTACTAGACAAGGTAGAATCGCAATGCGAAGCGTTCCGTATTTTAGGTTGTTATAACGAAATAAAGAAAGATTAAAAGCGAAATCTATTTTTCGAATATTTTAATCCGCTTTAATATACTGGTTTCACTCGAAATTTTCCGGCTTGTATTATCATAAACCAGCCGTTTCATTTCACCTTAATCCGAAATTGGAGAATATTATGACCATGCCTGAAAAAAAAGGAATTGATCAACTTCCCCCTCTAACGAGGCAGGAATTAGATTCCCAACTGAATCAAATGCGTCTGGAAAAGGAAAATCAGAAAACTCCCCGACGCGGTTTTTTTGTAAAAGTCGGAGTTCTCTGTTCCACTCTGTTCGGACTGCTGGGTTTAACAGGTTGCAAAAAACCCGAAGTTACCTGCTATTATGTAGCAGGACCCGAACCGGAATCCAATTCAGAATCATCAAAGTCGACCGAAACGCAGGAATCCCCAGAATCGTCCGAACCAGCAAATCCGAGCAATTCTGAAAACTCAAATACGCAATCAATTCAGACCGAAAAAGACGGTCGTTGAGTACAGATTCCAAACGGCAATTCAACTTCAGCGGAATAAAATTAGATGCTTCTTCCCAAAAACATTGTTACTGAACTAACGTACAACTGTAATCATCGTTGTTTGTTCTGCTATTGTCCATGGGAAAACGATTCCGGATACAAGCAACAGGAGCTAAACACCCAGCAATGGCTCCGTTGCTTTGAAGTATTAAAAGCAAACGGAGCGCAGCAGATTACACTTTCCGGCGGCGAGCCGTTGCTGAGAGAAGATTTATTCGAGTTGATTACCTATCTGAAAAAACTTCAATTCAGACTGGCGATTATCTCCAACGGTCTTTTGATAGACGAGGCGTTTTTGGATAAAATCGCCCCGTTGGGCGTTTTACTGGAAATTAGTGTACCAGGTATAAAAACCTACGCTCAAACGACCGGCGTAGATAACGTTGTCCATACTCTGGAACTTTTCAAAAAAGCCCGTCAGAGGAAGATTCATACCAGCGCAAATATAACCGTCAGCAAGATCAATCTCCCTGAACTATACGAAAATATTGCCTATCCGATAATTTACGGAGCGGATTATCTGTTGCTGAATCGTTTTATGCCCGGCGGACGCGGAATGAAAAATCGGGATTTACTGCTGTCAAAAAGCGAATTAAATCAAATGATGGAGATTGCCGAATCCGTATTGTCCAAAGCCGGTCGAAAAGGACATGTTGGAACAGAACTTCCATACTGTACAATAGAAAACTACGAAAAGTATAAATATTTAGGAGTCAGCTGTAAATGCTCAGCCGCCAAATATTTTTGTTCGATAGATCCCAGCGGATATATCAAGGTTTGTAATCATTCTCCGCACAGAATATGCCGCTATACAGAAATAACAACTAGGTTATACAACGATCCGTATTGGAATAAATTTTTACAGAGCGATTATATTCCCGCTATATGCAACGATTGCCCCGATTTATCCCGTTGCGACGGCGGTTGTCGGGAAGCGGCTCACGTATCCAACGGTTCTCCCAGCGGTCCCGACCCGCTGCTGGAAATATCTCTTCTTGACGGTTCCGATTCTGCCCGATGAATATAAAATCGGACAACAGCCATCTCCGATTTTACGCAAGTCGGAAGGCAAAAAACAACGGTATCTTTTTCGCATATTCCCCTCGACCTTGCCCTGCGATAAAAGTTACGGGGTTCACTTGAAATTTTACGGCTTATTTAGGGGCACTTCTATTAAATCAATTCGCGTCCAGCCGGTTCTTTTTTCCTACTGCGGCGAAATCAAAAACGCGTCGATAGAAAAAATCAAGTAGTTATAGTATTACAATCGTTTTCTGGCAATTTCAGCTGCTTTGCGAGCGATTTTTTCTACCTCGGAAACGGGGATAAGTCGATACTGACCGTCTTTTTCCAAAAAGAATTTGGTTGTCGGCTTCAAAATACGCGGGAACAACGACCATAAAGTCCGCATTTTTTTAGAGGATATTTCGCCGGAAATCATAACCCAATCGATTTTTTTGGAAGTCAGGGCGTTGGCTACCGGTAAAAAACTAACCGTCGGTTCCCCAGGCTGTAATTTGCATTTAACTCCCAAGTCTATAAATAACTTGTATGCCTGAGTAAAAGGCAAGCCGGGACGCTGCGTTTCCGTTCGTCCTTCAAACCAGTCTAAACCGATGTAAAAAAGTTCAGCAGGCGGAACAACGAGAACACCAAACTGCAACAAACAGCTAATTCGTTGACAGTCATCCATACCCAATTCCAAAATTCGCTGGGGAAATGATTCTGCCGCATTTTCAAAAAGAATATATTCTCCTGCCGGACGAGTTGAGATTTTATCTACCGCCGCCTGAAGGGGATCGATTTGAATCGCCGGCTCAGTAATCGGAACAGGCTGAATCGATTCGGACTGAATTGGTTTTTGCTGAATCGGTTTTGAATCAGATATAACGGCACAGTTCGACTGCTCCCGTTGCGGCTGCACCGGAGAGATTTCTGCTTTATTCTCCTTTTTATGCCATAAATTCAACAAACCAAACATAATATATTATCC
>CAYZMZ010000156.1:0-3962 GCA_964479655.1 uncultured Planctomycetaceae bacterium | reverse complement strand
CTATTACATTTATCGGTTTTATAGCAAAAAGACTAAAGAATTATTCGGAAAATATATTTTGCGGAATACACGGCTTTGCAAGCTGCTTATTTCGGAAGAAAATCCCCGATTGAAAATACTTTTAGGCATTTCAAGCGGGGAGATTTTATACTATGTACTGATTCCACTTAACTTTTCCGGTTTGCATAACAAACCGCAGTCGCTCTGTTTGAGCCTATAAAGGCGAAATGAAACGGCTATTTCGCAATACGCTAAATCGGAAAAATTCAAGTGGAATCTGGTATAAACCGGCAATCGCCTTTGCGCTCCTTTCGGCATGGAACTCGAAAAAAGCAGGGTCAACAGAGATAGCACCAAACCAACGTTCAATTAGAACTTATACTCTTTGTTATCCCTTTCAAAATCATGCTGGGTTAAACCGACGTTAAACTTTAGGTTGGTAAAAGTATATTCTTCGTCCAAAACGGGAGCGCCGCCCTGCGTTTCGGGCCACATCCAAGCGATATAACGCATCGGAATTCCCCATTCTTTATCCAGATAAATTTCAGCTCGATGGAATCGGAAATAATCCCGCTTAACCGGGTGAATAACGTCTATCCGAATACAAGGACGTCCGTTTACCTGTCCGCCGTCAGCATAGTAATTGACTTGCGATTCTCGTCCTTGCGGATCTCGCTGAATATCAGACTGAACCGTCTCCATCATTTTGCGAACCAGATTACTGATTCCGCCGTTTGTAATACTGTATCTTTGTCCATCCATCGCCATTCTGCCGTTTGGATCTAACCAAAAAGACCCCGCCATGGCTTTCCAGCCGACGTCATGTCCGAGAAGTTTATCGTTATTCTTCCCCTTGCAGTAGAGAGCTTCCTGTCCGGCTTTTGCATCCGGTTTGAGGTATTTCACATAAATGCAAAACGGCCGCTCCATAATTTTCATATAGATGGAGTTCATATCGGACAGTTTTCCCTTCATACGTTCGCGTTTTACCAGCACGCAGGTATAATCATGAATTTTTGATTCAAAACTTTGAATTCCCGCAGACGCCCACGGCAACAAATTCGCCATCGGATGCTCGCCGGGAATAGGTTTTCTTATGTTCAACGGGCATATTGAACCACCGGTAAACATATAAGGCGACGCAACAGGAGCCGGAGCTGGAGCCGGTGCCGTAGCAACCGGAGCAACCGGAGCAACCGGAGCAACGTGAGTAACCGGCGCGGTACGAACAGGCGGATTAGTCGACGCCGCATTGACCGGAGGTTGATAAGCAGGGCTAACTTGATTCGTTTGCGGAATCGTCGCTTGAGGAACCGCGGGAGTTGAAGTTCCTGCCCCCGGAACTTGAATGACCGGAACCTGAGCAATCGGAGCGGAAACCGGAGCAGTTTGAGCTTGACCGGGCATAGCAGGCATCGGAGGCAACCCCGGCAATTCCGGTTCCGAATTATTTGGCTGAACGGGCAACGAATTATCCGCAACCATTGTATTCTCAGACGCAGAGGGAAGAACGGGCAACGAAGCCGCAGGCGTCGAAGGAATTGTCGGCATCGAAGACAAATTCTCGTTGTTGTTAGCAATCGCATCGATAAACTGCGGAGGCCAGTTCGCAGTCGGCTGACCGATAAACGGACGTTGTGCATTGCGAATAAACTTCGGGTCTGAACTTACCGCCGCACTAGATACTCCTGAGTTTCCCCGTGGAACGGGAGCGGCGGAAGGAAGAAAACCGCCCTGCGTATTATTGACCGAATATCCCGCCGGAGAATTACTCGGAGAATTACCCGTCTGCGGAGTAGTTTGAGTTGAATTAATCGCCGGAGAACCGGAATTATCTTCCGATTCTGAAATTACTACAGGCAACGGGGGCAGCTCGTTTGCAGACGCAGTAGCACTTAACGCGGGAGAATACGGGGGCAACGGCGGTAAACCGGGTTCTGACTGCCCCATACAATTTACCATCCAGCTACCAACCAAGCCCGCTGAAATACTTAGGCTATAGTAAAAAAATCGATTAGCATTACAAATTTTCATTTGCTTATATCTTTCTGACTATAATTTCAGTTGAATTTACAGGTTTTTCTAAGCCACCTGTTTTTCATAAATTACAATCTTATTTTATCTATGTTTCCTGACAGTATCATCAAAAACAAATAATTTACGATATATCAATATCGCGGATTAACATGCTGTCGAGAAAAATCAAGGCGACTTCTCAAATTGACTGAATATAACGGTTATACCTAAAGTATCGGATATTTCTACATCTTACAATAAGTAAAATCCTCTTATATTATACAGAATATTATCGCGGCTGTTAATAGCAATTTATCGTTTTTTTTGGAAAAAATGGACAAATATTAATACTCCAGTCTTGACAAAGGGATAAATAATTGTTATGATTACATATATATTAAGAAATAAAATAATTATTGTAGCGAGTTATTCGATTTCTGGAATACCGTTATTTTGTCCTTTATACTTTAATTTTTCCTTTCGGTGCCGTTTTTTATTTCGCTATCGTAGGAATTAATCTCCGTTTTACGGATTAAGGCGAAATGAAATGGTCTTCATGATAATACAAGCCGGAAATTTTAAATGAACCAGGTATATTTTCGATAAAACCAAGGTCTGTTCAGTTTACGAAAATTTACAAGTTAAAATAACAACTTTCCTTGAAGATTTACATAGGGGCGGAATTACCATTAAAAACAAGAAGGTGGAACAAACTCATGTCCGAAAATACTGATGTTGAAGAAGTTTTTATGATGCTTTTTGAGATAGTAGACAGATTATCCCAAAAAGGAATGGCGACCACCGCCCGAAAGAACTTGGCGTTGTTGGAATCGCTTACTGTTCGTCAGGAAAAAACGCTTTTTGCCGTAATTACCCTGACCAAACATAAACCGATCGGTATCAACTTAAAGGGCTTAGCCGTTCGTATGAATATTACCGTTCCGGCTGCGTCTGTTTTAGTAGAAACGATGGTAAAAAGCGGCTTATTGGAACGAGAAGTAAGCCCGACAGACCGTCGAGCGGTTTGCATAAAAATTTCTAATTCAGGAAAAAAGATTTTCGATGTAATTCGTCAGGAAATGGCAACCCAAACCAATAATTTAGCGTCTGTCCTTTCGCCCGAAGAACGCGATTTTTTCGGAAAAATTGTTAAACGTTTTTACGAACAGTTATTTTAAGGATATTCCTTTTGATTTCCCTTCCTCCTTGTACCTTACAGGATTTTACTCATGATAGCAGGTTTTTCGGTAATAGCCGAATCAATAAATAATTCCGTTCCGTCCACCCAACAAATGTACGATTCGCAGGATTTTGCGGGATTGTTAGAACTGGCCAAAAGCCAAGACGTAGCCGGAGCTGCGTATTTGGATATCAACGTCGGTCCTCGCTCAGCGGAATTGCTGGCTAAAATGATTTCCGACGTCCAAAGCGTTTCTTCCAAACCGATTTCAATTGACAGTCCCGACTATACGCAGGCTCAAGCGGGTCTAAAAACCTATAACCCCGCTTTGGCAAACGGAAAAAAGCCGATTCTCAATTCTATTTCGCCTTTGCGGACAGAAATGTTTGACTTATATACAATTCAGCCATTTCGTCCTATTTTGCTGGCAAGCGAACAACTCGTAGACGGCGTTGCGTCCCCCTGTCATACAGCCGAGCAAACCTGGCAAGCGGCTAAAAACCTGGTTGAGCAATTCTTATCCCGTTGTCCGGGAGCTGTTTTAGATGATTGTATTATTGATCCGGGTATCGCCCCCATCGGGTCTGATATAGAAGATAATTTTCGCCGTTTGGTAGACGCCATGAAACTCATCCATGCCGATTCCGAATTGCAAGGCGTTCATTTTTCGGGCGGATTAAGTAATTTTACTGTCATGCTGCCGCCCAAACGTCCAGATGGAATGTCCGTTAAAAGTGCGTTAGAAAGCGCGTTTTTAACGATTACC
>CAYZMZ010000155.1:0-7606 GCA_964479655.1 uncultured Planctomycetaceae bacterium | reverse complement strand
TAAAGCGCCCTCGTATCCAATTTCTTTTAAGGTTTCCAGAAATTTTTTAGCGTTTACATCGCCCTCGCCGAAAGGAACTTCGCAGCCCCATTCGATTCCAGGTTTTGCCGCCCATTTTCCGTCTTTACAATGGCAGGATCGCACGTATTTACCCACTTTTTTCAAGGCTTCAATCGGCTCGCCGGACCCGTAGAGAATCATATTAGCCGGATCGAAATTAACGCGCAAATTCGGACGATTTACATCGGAAAGGAATTTCAGCAATCCGTCTGCTGTTTCCTGCCCCGTTTCCAAATGGAGGTACTGACCCTGTTTAGCCAGATAATCGCAAACCAACTGCGCGATAGCAACTAAATCCGTATAGGTCGCCGGATCGGATTCAGGAATAAAACCGATATGCAATCCAATGGCATCGCAACCGAGCAACTTGGCGAAATCGGCGATTTCTTTGACCTCTTCAGTTCGTTCAGCCCGCGTTTGAGGCGGAACCAGTCCGATTGTCCGCTGCGTTGTAGGAATATCGG
Source organism: uncultured Planctomycetaceae bacterium (assembly GCA_964479655.1). GTDB lineage: Bacteria > Planctomycetota > Planctomycetia > Pirellulales > Thermoguttaceae > RUG11551. The sequence goes on along the minus strand of CAYZMZ010000155.1, from coordinate 7,082 downwards.
CATACGATTCGCCGTCGAAACCGCAGAAAACAACAGTCAGTTCTGCTCCGACCTCTTTCAGTTTGGCGATAAATTCCTTTGCCTTTTCCGGGGTACGGGAATTTTTATGCGGCGTGTGCATTTGAATGGCTTTGATTCCCAATTCTTTTACAACGTCTAACTGAACTCCTAAACCAGCGTCAATACTGGCAAACACCCCAACGGGCCACTTTTCACTTGACATAACGAAATCCTTGTATCTGGAATGGAACAATAATAAATATAATACTTCTTAGGTCTATGCCCGAAAATCGAAGCATTTACCAGTATTCTATTATACAAACTTACGATTTTTTTTGCAAGAGGTATTCAAAAAATTTTACAAATGAAGATTCCCCGTTACACGGGCTTTTATACTATGACTGCGTGATTTTTCCTATCAACTTGATTTTTCCTATCAACGCCGTTTTGATTTCGCCCCCAGAATCAAACACCCCTTTGTTTTATCGATTGGGACGAAATGAAACGGCTATTTTACAATAAGATAAGCCGGGGGAAATTCAAGGGTAACTAGTAAATATCTATCGCAAAGCACCCAAATTTTCGGCGTACCGACGCACTAAATCCAGCCAGCGACGGCGTAATTCCGGCTGTTGAATCCGAAAATCGTCTATAACCGGAGCGTTGGGAAATAACCGTCTGACGGCGGCGGCGAATCGTCCTTGCTCAAAGCCGCAGATTTCCTGCGATTGCGCGTTTAAGTATACCTTTACATTGCTCAATCCGCAGGAAGGGGATTTGTATTTCAATACGTATCCGCTGGCAGGATTAGACCGTAAAAACGATTCACACAAGGCATCCATAGAAGGAGTTAGAATCCGTCCGGTTTGAGGCTGAACCAATTCGATGTTATCCGCCGTCCGATTATCCAACGATTTACGAATCAAACGAATCGTCGGACGCGGGATTCCCAATCCCAACTGGCATTCAGGGCAAAACGGAACCAGATTCAGTTCCGTTTGCAAAGATCGGAATAGCTCGGTATCCAAGAGCTTGCCGTCCCATCGACAAATTCGACCGGAAAGGCAACCACTTATTATTACTGTAGGATTCATAATTACGAAAGCAGTTTCCAAGCAAGCCACGTGATTCCCATCACAATTGTCGGCAGGAGTACAAATAAACCGAGAGTCGGAATCGCAAATTTACTTCCCGTCCGACGGGTGTAACCTTCCTCAATTTGCTTTGACAGCTGAACGGAAACCAAATCTTCTGATTCAGAAAAAGCGGGATGGAAACTGTCGTCAGTCGGCGTTGCAGACGGTTTTCCCGCCTGATTTTTAGACGCAAACTCTGCCGGACGATTATTTTTCGGCTTGTTGATAATAATCGCCGCTCCAATAGCTCCCGCATTCATAATCGTACCGGCAGAAACCGGATTGATACCGATAGGAGCTTTGTCTAACTTGGCGGCTTGAATTTCCGCTCCGTCTACCATTTGAATATCACACGGCAGCGGCGGAGACCATTTGGAAAGGCGTTCAATCACCGCAAAGGCGTTGGGAATACGCTTATCGGGTTCTTTCGCCATCATATCAGCGATAACGTTGACAAATTCAGAACTCAACGTTGGATTTAACAAACGAGGATCTAACGGCAATAGGTCCAAATGAGCGCGTGCTTTTTCCAAGGTCGATCCGCCTGGAAAAGGAACTTTGCCGGTAACAACATAATACAGCGTACAGCCGAGGGAGTATACGTCCCAAATCGGAACCGGATTGGCGGGGGAGCGGACTTGATCCGGGGATAAATAATCGGCTGTCCCGACGATTTTCCCGGCTTTCGGGTCGTTTTTTCCGCCGATCGCGCTGGCTAACCCAAAGTCCGTTATTTTCGTTACCCCTTGAGGTGTTACCAAAATATTACCAGGCTTAATATCCCGATGAACGAAGCCCATTTCATGGACATGATGAAGCCCCAAAGCGGCTTGAGAAAGGACGCTTGCGGCTGATTTCATCGTAAGAGGGCGACCGTTACGAATCAGCTTTCTTAAATTTTGACCCGGAACGTATTCGCAGACCAGAAAATACACGTTTCCGTCTTCCCCCGCATCTAAAGCTCCGGCTATATTAGGGTGATGCAAAGCGGAGAGTACCTGAATTTCATGCTGAAAATTCCGAATCGCCTCGGGAGTACTTTTATCTCGCGGAAGCACTTTAACCGCCGCTTCCTGACGGGTAATACTATGCTGGGCAAGGAATACCTGACCCATTCCGCCCTGTCCGAGCGAGTTTATGATTTCGTAAGAGCCTAAATTAAATTTCGTATGTCCGGCAAGTAATTGTTGCGATTGCCAGCCGTTGATTATTTTTCGTTCTACCAAAAACGAGGCGAATTTATCGGGATATACCTCGCCTTCCAGATTGCGCGGCAGTTTGCGACTGTCCAAATAATCCAGCCATAGATCGTCCCACTTGGTCAGGGTAACCAAACCGCTGATCAAGGCGCATCGTTCGAAATTTTGCATAACGGGATTTTTCATGACTATACCTGAATCTAAAATTAGGCAGATTCTACCACTTATAACATATATTATATAAAACGAACAACCAGCCGAAAATATTGCAATTTTAATACATTTTAATCGGATTTCCAACTTTGTCTATAGGGAAATAATAAAAAATCAAAATATATTTCCGAGTTCTGTTATACTCAGCGAAAAAATAGTAGAACAATTTTGAATTGAGAACAAAACAGGAAAGAATCCTTTTCAATAATTATGATATTCGCGACTTGAATTTATTCTATCAATATTTACTGTTATTTACATCGATTTTCAAGATTTCCTACGTCCTTTTCGATTTTTCTATATGTGATACAATACGATTCAGGTCGGATTGTGTGTATTCCGATTCCTCCCCCGTAAAAGCATAAAACTCTCAAGATAGTTCAAAAATTATGTCAGAAAAAGATATTCAATTTGAAAACGCCGCGATTTCTCCACTGCACGGTTTGTCGGATTCCCAGATTTCCGATTTTCGCGCTCGGTTTGGTAATAATCTGCTTTCTCCGCCAAAAAGAACGCCTTGGTGGGAACAGCTGCTGGAAAAATTCAAAGATCCAACAATTATAATCCTGCTGGCCTCGGCTGTAATTTCGCTTACCATGACAGCGATTGAAAAATACGCTTTGAATAATCCTGAAGTGCATTTTACCGAATCAATCGGAATTTTTCTGGCGGTCTTTCTGGCAATCGCCGTTGGATACCTCAGCGAACGGAAATCCGAGGGCGAGTTTGAAGCGCTCAATAAAGTAAAAGATGATATTCCTGTAAAAGTTATCCGCAACGGACAGGTTACGACTATTCCCATTGGAGAAGTTGTCGCAGGCGATTGTATTCGTCTGGATTTGGGAGATAAAGTACCCGCAGACGGTATTTTGCTCGACGGAATGGGGCTGCTGATCGACCAATCGCTTTTGACGGGTGAATCGGCTCCGGTCAACAAAACCGAAACGACAGAACAAGCTGTTTTCGTCGATTCTTTGTCTAAAATCGATGAAAACAGCAAGCTGTTTCGCGGAACGATGGTCAACGACGGACACGGAGTTATGCTGGCAATTAAAGTCGGTGATTCAACCGAAATGGGGCAAATTGCGGCTAATTTAGCGGACGACGAATCGAAATCCGTAACTCCGCTGGTTCAAAAACTCTCTCGTTTAGCTAAGCAGATCAGTATTTTGGGTGTTTCCGGTGCCCTGGCGATTTTTACCTGCATGTCGGTAGAAACGATTATTAAAAGTCCCCTGCTGTTGGAGTTTGTCAAAACGCCCTACGAGCCGATTTTGGGAATCGGGTCTTTAATCGTCGGATTTATTTTGATGAAATTACTTCTTAACCCCTTTTTTGCCTCGATGGACATGGCTTTGCGCGGTTGGATAACGCAAATTATTGCTACCGTTCCGATGGTTGTTATGGCGTTTGCAGTCGGAATAAGCGCGTGGGGATTTTACGACGTTTACGATAATCAGGCGATGAGTTTACTTCAGTCTGTTCTGACCGCTTTTGTGGTCGCGGTTACAATTATCGTGGTTGCGGTTCCGGAAGGACTGCCGATGATGGTTACCGTGTCTTTGGCGATGAATATGCTGAAAATGGCGCGTCAAAATTGTCTGGTTAGAAAACTGGTCGCCTCGGAAACAATCGGCTGCGCAACGGTTATCTGCTCCGATAAAACCGGAACGCTAACAGAAAATAAAATGCAGCCGGTCTGGTTTTGGGCGAATGGAAAGCAGTACAATTCAGGTCAGATTTCAGAACTGAGCGTTTCTCCCGCATGGAGTTTATTTGTTCAGTCTGTATGTATTAACAGCGAAGCCAATCTGGAAATTACAACCAATGCATCGGGAAATAAAACCGTACATCGAATTGGAAATCCGACGGAATGCGCTTTGCTGACGCTGTTCGATCAGCAGGGAACGGATTACAATCAGGTCAGAAATGCGTTGCCCCGGGTATTCGAGATGAATCACAATTCGCAAAGAAAAATGTCGATGGTTTTGGTTTCCTCTCCCGGCAACAATCAATTGATCTGCCATATTAAAGGCGCACCGGAACGAATCCTGGAGAAGTGTTCTTCCGTTCAAATAGACAAAGATGTTCAGCCGATCTTTTCGTATCTGCCGGATATAAATGCGGCTTTAACCGCCGCATCAGACCGGGCGTTGCGCGTACTGGCGATTGCGTATAAAAACACGTGTCCCAACTGCTTTGCAGACGGAAATTTGGATAAATGCCTCGTCTGCGACGGCTATACGCTCCTTGGACTGGTGGGAATCGAAGACCCCGTTCGGGCGGAAGTTCCTCCGGCGGTAGAACGATGTCAGCGTGCGGGAGTTCAGGTGAAAATGATTACAGGAGACGCCAAGCCGACCGCGATTGCTATCGCCAAAGGGTGCGGAATTCTTTCCCGTTCCTATACAGATAATTCAGGTGATGAACTGGCGTATACTTCAGAGGAACTGGCTGCGGTTCCCGACAGTCAACTGCCGGAAGTCGCCAAGCGGCTAAAGGTACTCGCCCGCTCTACTCCCATGGATAAACTGCGTCTGGTAAAGGCGATGCATCATGACGGCGAAACCGTGGCGATGACCGGAGACGGTACCAACGACGCACCCGCTCTGAAATTCGCCGACGTGGGCTTGTCGATGGGGATTTCGGGTACCGAAGTCGCCAAGGAGGCGTCTGATATTGTTCTGGTGGACGATAATTTCAAAAGTATTGTTACAGGTATCTGGTGGGGACGAACGCTCTATCAAAATATTCAACGCTTTTTACAGTTCCAGCTTTCGGTTAATTTCGTCGCTTTAACCTGTGCGCTAATCGGGCCTCTGGTCGGGATTTCCCTGCCTTTGACGGTAACCCAATTGCTGTGGATAAATATAATCATGGATACGTTTGCCGCGATTGCCTACAGCACCGACCCGCCGCGCGAGCAGTCCATGTTCCGCAAGCCGGTATCGCGCCAGGCGCATATTATCATGCCGTCGATGTGGTTTTCGATTCTGCTTAACAGCGCGTTTCAGGTTATCCTTTTATTCTGCGTTTTGTATTTCGGCTGGTTTTTGGAATCAAACGAACACGCTTTTCAATGGGGCTGTGATTTAACCGACCAAGCGGTAGTAAAAACCAATCTGCCTGCTTTAACGGTCTTCTTTACGACGTTTATCATGTTCCAATTCTGGCACAAGTTTAACTGCCGTGCTTTGTTTCATAACGAAAGCCCCTTTACCCTGATTCATAAAAATCGGCTATTTTTAGGGGTGATTGCGCTAATTACCCTATCTCAGGTAATCATGGTTCAGGCCAGCGAGTATTTTAGTATCGGACAGATATTCCGAACCACGCCGTTGACCGGACGTCAATGGCTGGAGATAACTTTGTTTACCGCAACGATTATACCCTACGCATGGTTTGTACATCAACTAGCGTTTTGGTTCGGCGCAGAACAAAAATAGTAACCGCTGCAACCGTGTAGCGGTGGTTTCGTCAGTAATAATTAATTACGGGAATGAACGAATGTACCAGCAATCCCGTAATAAAGGCACTTGCGCCGTAATTAGGGATATTAGGGCGTATCTTGTATTCAAAATCAGCGTTATTAAGTGAGTTTTTTACGGGAAGGCACGAAGACACGAAGTTCACGAAGAAGAATTATAAGGACAGGTTTAGAATACATCAATGGACGGATGTATACACGGATGTACGGCGTCCTCGCCGTTGAGCGGTCGTCCCCGGCCGCTTAACGCCGTTCGATTTTGAATACCGCTTGCCCCCAACTGCGTAGGAGTTTCTGTGGAGTGCGGGAGCAAGCTCCCGCACTCCACAGAAATTCCACGGAAATCCGGCACGCGGTTTAGCGGGTTACTTGCTGCGTTTGCGAGAACGAAGGAAATACAGTCCCGCAACCGACATCAGCAGCAACGCTATCGTAGACGGCTCCGGCACCTCGACGGCTACCGCTTTATGAACAGCGTAAAGCGTATTAGCATAAACACCTGTTCCTAATACCAAAGACCAAAATGACGCGTTAGCAGAGTTCAAATGTGTGTTCCACTGTTCCTCGGTCAATAACGTACTTAAATTCGCGGCAGCAATAATGGGTGTTTTATACTCCGTTGCATTATCAAAACCAGTAAGTTCATTTAAGCTGATTGTAAAACCGCCACTTGTACCAATAGCAGCATTTTTATCTGTTTCAATCAAGTCGGATAAGGCGTTTATAGCTTCCGCAACAGTGGGTGTAGTCGCCATAACATCAAATATAACGTTACAATTAGTCTCAAGATTTTCGGCTCCTAAAAGTAAAGCGTTTGCAGTTCCTATCAAACTTTCGGAATCAATAATCGACGTTTTTCCAATAACCCCCGTTGCACTTCCTGCGGAATACTCACCGCCTTCCAGCATCAGGCAATTTTTCAGCGTTCCCTGAATATTCAGCCGCCCTTCTGATACCGCCGTTGTACCAGAATAAATTTGAGAATCCGTACCGCTAAAATCAAAGTTCTGCGTACCTAAACCGACCTTATTGATGGAAACGATATTA
>CAYZMZ010000154.1:3561-7614 GCA_964479655.1 uncultured Planctomycetaceae bacterium | reverse complement strand
TTACTCAAAGGAACGGCTTTGTGCCTATTCAGACGTTTATTCGGCGAAAAGCAAAAGCCGGAAGACGGTTTCGCTTTGGACCCGGAGGGTAAAATTCCCCGCGTTTATAATTTGGATTCCCCAGACGCAACGGAATTTCAGACTCAACTCTGGGCGAATTTCTGGACTCTGGCCTCCAATCCGGCGCAGGCGCAAAAAATAGGGGTTCGCGCCGCTCACGGAATCGCGCCCTGCCAAATGCTTCAGCCCGGAACTTCCTATATTTTGGAAATGCGTTCTACAGGAGAAATGACTTTCAGACCTGAACAATAAACCGATGATTTCAAATTGAACCCTTAGACTTCAAAACGGCGGTTATGACAATATAATACAGGTCGGGAAATTTCAACTGTACCCCGTATAAATCTTTGGAAAACTCGCGCCGAGTTTATATATACATAATATTACAATGAAAATAATTTTACTTGGATACCCGAATCGTTTATCCGCTTTAGAAACCTCTCAGGCTCTTCGTCCGAAACTGGAGCAGGTTTCTGATATTGTCTTTTCCGATTTTACCGCAACGGCAGATTTAACGGATATCGACGCCGATGCCGTGGTTGTACTCGGCGGAGACGGCTCTTTATTCAGAGCGGTTAGTCAAATGGGAGCAAAGCAGCGCCCTATTATCGCGGTAAATTTGGGACGGCTCGGGTTTTTAGCGGATGTTACCGTCGATCAGATTGTTCCTCTGCTGGGTCAGCTGGACGGAAAGCCGCTTCCTGTCGCGGAATTAATGATGTATCAATGCCGTATAATTCGCGACGGCAAAGAATGTAAAGTTATTCAGGGCGTAAATGAAACCGCTATTCTCAACGGAGCGCCGTTTGCTATTATGGAAGTTAAACTCCATGTAGATAACGAATTGGTTACAACTTATTCCTGCGACGGTTTGATTATTTCTACGCCCGTCGGTTCGACAGCTCATAGTTTGTCTGCCGGCGGTCCGATATTGCACAAAACCATGCAGGCGTTTGTCGTTTGTCCGATTGCCGCGCATACGCTTTCCAACAGACCGGTTGTCGACGACGCAAGCCGTGTTTTTCTGATGGAAGTAATCAATCCAACTCCAGAAACGTGCGTTGTTACCGACGGACAGGTTTTCTTCAACCTCGAACGGGGAGATAAAGTTGAAGTTCGGAAATCAGATTTATCCGTACAGCTGATTGTCCCTCCGAATCGAAATTACTATCAAACTTTACGGGAAAAATTAGGCTGGAGCGGTCAGCCGATTTATCGTCGATAGCTTCGATTGTCCTATCGTCGAATTGGCGCGGGAACAGCCTTGTTCAATCCAAAGCCGCTTTGGTTCAACTTGGGATTGATATAATCATAAATAACTACTTTTTTGTCCAGCAGGCAAGCTATAGACAATTGTTTTTAAGTACAGTAGGTAAATTGTAGACAATTGTTTTTCTGTCCAGCAGGCAGGATGTAGGTAATTGTTTTTCTGCCCCGTTTTGATTAGACATCTTTTGCAATTTTACAATTGAATTTACTCAGCCTAATTCTTCCTGAATTTTTTGCTGGAGTGCCGCGTCCATCGTACTGATTTTTTCGGCGATTTTAACGCGATACGCCTTGAGTTTTTCCAGTAATTCAGGATTGAATAACGCCATGATTTGGATAGCCAGCAGTCCGGCGTTTTTCGCTCCCCCGGAGCCAACGCCGACGGTTGCTACCGGAATATCGCCGGGCATTTGAATCATGGAAAGCATTGAATCCAGACCGCCGCACAAGTTGGTTTCTACCGGAATTCCGATTACCGGCAACAGCGTCATTGAGGCGATAACTCCGGCCAGATGCGCCGCTCCGCCTGCTGCGGCTAAAATCACCTTAACTCCGCGTTCGGGAGCCGATTTAATAAACGCCTCCAACGCCTTGGGGGTTCGATGGGCACTAAATACCCGAACGTCGAAATCGACACCAAATTCTTTGAGAATAACAGCACAGTTTTTTATCTTCGGCCAATCGCTGCTAGACCCCATAATTATAGAAACTTCAGGCATTTGATTTTTCTCCTTGTTTTTGGGTGTTATACTATGACTACGTGATTTCTCCTGTCAACGCCGTTTTGATTTCGCCACAGCAGGAATAAAAACTCCCTGTTTTACGAATTACGGCGAAATGAAACGGCTAGTCTATGATAATACAAGCCGGGAAATTTCAAGCGGAACCTGTATATACCATGACTGCATGGATCTCTTCCATCGTAAAAGTTAGGAAAACTCCGTTAATCCGTATAGCGATAATTCTAGCATACTTTTAGATTTTTACAAGCAGACAACATTGGGAAAACGGGGAAGATTCCTGGAGGGGGCGAAATCAAACGGCGGCGACAAAAAAAACGAGTAGTCATAGCACAATTCAGAATCGTTGTTCGCATCAAACGTTGTTTGCCATCATACAGGCTAAAAAGTACCTAGAGTAAACTCGATTTTAAAGACCGTACGAACGTTTGGTTCGGATTCCACAGAAATTACCGCCTTGTGCATTTGCGCGATTTTGAACGCCTTGCAAAGACCAAAACCCAAGCCGCGATTCGCCTGGCGGGCGGAGTAATACGGATCAAAAATATGCGGCTGCTGTTCGGGAGTAATTCCCGGCCCGTTATCGCTTACGCAGACAATTATTTTATCGGGCAATTCTTTTAACAAAACCGCTATCTGCTTTTTGGACGAATTGAATTGAGACAAATTTTCAGAAGAACCTTTGTCGGTCTCCGCAACACTCAACGCCTCAATACTGTTACGAATGAGAGCTTGAAAGAGTACGTTGATTTGGGAATAATCCGCCGATATTTCCACAGGATTGGCGGGCAAATCCAACGTCAAACCAATATCCAGAGAACTTACAATATCGTGAAAGCCGTTTGCCGTTTTTGACAAACAATCAGACAAATTAAAACAGGTAAAAACCGGTTCAGGAGGACAGGCGTACAGTCTAATATCGGCAATCAAATCCCCCGCCCGGCGAACTTCAGATATAATTTCCGCCAGATCGCGTCGAAGCTGCGGGTCAGTTGTCGAACGCATTAATAATTGAACCCGTCCGCCAATACTAGCCAACGGGTTATTCAATTCGTGTCCGATCCCGGCAGCAAATTCTGCCAAAGACGTTGAAAAATCTGACATAATTTCGGAAGTACTAACTTTACGAAAATTCCTTAAATCATGGAGGTATCCATTGACAGCAAATTACAAATGTTGCGCAAGAGAATATCGATGTCAAAGGGCTTTCTCATGAAGTCATTCGCTCCAGCAAGACGCAGTTCACTGATTCGGTTTTCTTCTACCATACCAGAAATACAGATGATTTTGCAGTCATCCATAGATTTATCGCCGCGTACCCGCTGACAAACTTCTTTGCCGTTAATATCGGGAAGCATCACGTCCAAAACAATCAATTCAGGACGATAATCCTTAACCATCATGCCGGCACCGAATCCGTTGTTGACCGAACGAACTTCAAAACGTCCGTCGCGAGATAATACATCGGCCATTAAATCAACCAAATTGGGATCGTCATCAACAATAAGAACTTTCCGTTTTCCACTTTCCAGGGAATCGGTGGGAATTCCATTTTCGCGCATAAAATTGTACAGCGACTCGCGGGGAATACGACGGAATTTACTGCCCGGAACGCGGAATCCCTTCAGCTGTCCCGAATCGAAACATCGAATAATCGTCTGCTGACTGACCTTACAGATTTTTGCGGCTTCCCCCGTTGTGTAAACTGTCTTTGTTGCCATCAGTTTTGCCTAACCTTTCTAGCCTATTCTTTTGACTTGTAAAAGGTGTGTGAATATTAATTGAAATTCCAGAAAGCATTCCTTTTCAATTCCAACAGAATTCAGTTCGCTCTCTAGCACGTCTTTTTATTTACTTTCCCTGCTATTTCCCTTTTGAAAGGGGGACTTACCCAATCAAGGAGGAATAACAAGAAACGCTTATTTAAGGATTATAGCTAAAAAACGGAAAATACGCAAGACCAAATTTTGCATATTTCCCATTT
>CAYZMZ010000154.1:0-3541 GCA_964479655.1 uncultured Planctomycetaceae bacterium | reverse complement strand
AAATCGTTAAAATCGGTATTATCTAATTTACGACTTTTTTTAGCTTTTGTCAAGTAAACAGACGCGTTTTTTTCTCCAGATTACGAAAATAGTTCAAAATTCTCTATTTTCCAAGACTAAACTTACGCAAATCGGCTTCTAAAACGTCTAATCTCTGCTGAAGCTGATTAATTCCAGCGGAAACGGACTTGGATTCTTCCGGCGGAAGGCAGGTAAACATATAAAATTTGACCTTCGGCTCGGTTCCTGACGGACGGACAGCAACGTAGTTTCCCGCTTTTTCCAATTCCAATATTACTAAATCGCCCTTCGGACCGACTAGCGGCGTATCCTTTCCCCCAATATTTTGGGTAATTTGATTTAGATAATCTTTAACTTGGATAATTTTTATGCCTCCTAGCAATTCAGGAGGAGTTGAACGAAAGCGGGCCATCAGTTGCGTCATCAACGTCATTCCCTCCGCTCCCGGCATCATAACGGAAATAGTACGCTCTTGATGAACTCCGTAGCGACGGAAAATATCCGCCATTTTTTCGTGGACGGAAAAACCGTCCGCTTTTGCTTTGGCGGTTAATTCCGCGAAAACCATCGACGCAACGGCGGCGTCTTTATCTCGGCATTGATCTCCAATAAGATAGCCGTAGGATTCTTCCGTTCCAAGCAAAAATCCCTTCGTTCCCCGGTCTTCCATCGCTCCGCCGATATATTTAAATCCAACCAGTAAATCGCCAACCAGAGTAGCTCCGTAAGATTGGGTGATTTTGCGAATTAAATCTGTCGTAACTAACGTCTTTACGATATAATAGCTGGCTGACGCGAGGTCTGCCGTGCTGGCAGACTTGCACATTTGTTCCAATTGATATTCAGCAAATAAGGCTCCAATCTGATTTCCGGTGAGAATATTCCAATCCCCGGTTTTATCGTTGATTTTTAGCGGAGCGGCGCAGCCCATTCGGTCGCTATCCGGATCGGTCGCCAAAATCAGGTCGAAATCACGCGTTTTAGCGTATTCAATCATCGGGGTAAAAACCGCTGGATTTTCCGGATTGGAAACGTGTCCGGGCACGTTGGGGAAGTCGGGGTCTGGATTGGAGGTCGGTTGGTAAAGTTCGACGTTATTAAAACCGGCGCCAGCCAAGGCGGGCAAAACGCACGTCGCCCCCACTCCGTGCAAGGGCGAGTACAGTATTTTTATATTGCGCGGACCGGGTTTGGATTGCTTTAATACCGCTTGTATAAAGGCAGGGTCAACCTCTTGCTGACAGTATTCTATATTACCTCGGCTTAATTCTTGCGCAAAATCGGAAAGCAGAATTTCTCCGGTAGACATAACGCAGTCGATAATTCCCTTATCGTGGGGAGGCAACAACTGTCCCCCTGTACTCCAGTATACTTTTACTGCGTTGTCAGAAGGAGGATTATGGCTGGCGGTAACCATAATTCCGCAATCACAATGCTTATATCGTACCATAAACGACATTTCAGGCGTTGATCGATAGCCGTCTAAAAACCAGACTTTGAAACCGTTGGCAACCATAATCGAGGCGCACAATTCCGCAAAATGACGGGATTGATGCCGGGTATCGTAGGCGATAGCACAGCTGGGCTGACGACTGGTTCCGACGAAATTCTTAACATACGTTGCGGTTCCTTGCGCACTTTCGCCAATTGTGCGATCGTTAATTACGTTGCAACCGACTGGAAACATCTTCCCGCGCCGTCCTCCGGTTCCAAACGGAATTATTGTCCAAAAGGCATCGTCGAGAGCTTTCCATTGCTGTTGGTCTATGTATTGAATCAGATCGTCCTGATAGGACTGATAAGACTGATCTGTCAGCCATTTTTTGATATTTATTTCTGAATTGGGGGTAATTTTCCCCGCCTGACGCGCTTGACTAACGGCGGATAACGCCTGTTCGATATTGCTAACAGCTTCCATAGAAGTAAATCCTTTATAGTTTGAGGTAAAGGCGAAATAAACCAACGCCTCATTGGACAACCAATCCTTCTCCTATATTATATGTATCCAGACACGATACGTAAGGGGGGGGATTTCACGGGAATTTACAAATTTACGCATGCCGACGGGGATTGATCTGGGCATATTCTCTCTTTTACGGCTGGAGGGAGCATGAAACAAAACTTTTTTGAAAAAAATCGTTTTTTTCTCTATTTGGGGGTTGAAATTCACTGGAAATGCTATTATAATGTATTTTACTGTGCCCATTTGATTTTTTCGGTCAAATACCGTTTTGATTTTGCCGTTCCAGGAATAAAAACTCCCGGTATTACGAATTGACGGCATGAAACGGTTATTTTATGATAATACAAGCCGGAAAAATTCAAGCGGAACCCGTATTGAAACAAAGCTGTCCTGTTTCCATTCCATATAAACGACTTTTTTTCTGTGTCGTCAACTCGCAAAGCGGGTACGGCGTTACAGAAATGTATAAGTTTGTATCTAACAGGGGTTGCTATAGAGATTTTTTATCTTTGGTGATAAAAATCATTCCGGTCCCTATGTAATATATTATTTGTTTTGTTTTAATCCCTAGTTTTCCTACCCCTATTTTCCTTCCTTTTAATTTACGAAAGGTTTTTATGAAACATCTAAGCTTAACGATTTTAGGTTTGATGCTGGTTTTAACCGCGTTGCCCTGCTGCGGGGAAGACAACCCGCTTATTCAGGATTCTACGCAAAACAGCAAACCGCGTCCGAATAACGGAGATATTCCGGTCAATACCGTGGATTCCTGCCGTCGGTTGCTGGACGATTTAATTGCCTCCTACGGGGAGAAGTATCCTCAAGGAAAGCAGTTCCTGTCCGAATTGGACGACATCCAAGTTAAACTTACAGCTAATTCCTCAGATAAAGACGCTCAAAACGCGTTGGCTGCGCTGATTCGCAAGGTCTCTTTATCTAACCCGGTTTTGAATTTCGATAAAATTATGGTTGTTCGTCGAGCTGGCAATCCGGGATTTACCGGCTTAAATGCGTATACAAACGATACCGTTCCGCGTTCCGGGATGAATAATGAAATTATGGCGATGACCAATTTCAAAACCGACGATCCGAAAAACGCTAAATTTGAACCGATTTTCAAGCACCCGTATAAAGACGGTATTATGCGCGATGTCAGTATATCCTTCGACGCCCAAAAAATCATGTACTCCAGCGTTCGGGATTCCGGGCAATGGGGTGTTTTTGAAGTTGGAATGGACGGTAAAGGTCTGAAACTTTTAACACCTACCGATCAAGCAGATGTAGACTGGTACGACAGTTGCTATTTGCCCGAATCTCCGTATATTATTTCTGCGTCAACAGCGGGCATTCAAGGCTTGCCGTGCGAAAACGGAGGGCGGGTTATGGCAAATTTATATCGTGTTAATACCGAAACCCATGCGGTTCGTCAGCTAACCTTTGAACAGGATTCCGACTGGCACCCGGTTACGATGAATAACGGACAAGTTATGTATTTGCGATGGGAATATACAGATGTTCCCCATTATTTTAGCCGTTTTGTTTTTTCAATGAATCCAG
>CAYZMZ010000153.1:0-7632 GCA_964479655.1 uncultured Planctomycetaceae bacterium | reverse complement strand
ATTCAAATCGGGAAAAATCAAGTGGAACCAGTTTATTTGCGTTTACGTGCCACCATACAGACTGTTAAAAGTAGCAAAATCATAGTCCAAGGTTCAAAATTGAATCAAAATTACGTCTGATAATATAGGGGGGGTACGCTAGAGCAATTTTAAGGAAAGTGGTAATATCTCGTTATTTCCAGCATCAAAGGCGTTTTAATCGTCTCAATAGTGACCGAACATAATAAACATTATCGGACGTTGCATTTTCTCCTTTTTCCTGTATAACCCTTGTTTTTAGGCTTAATTCCACTTAATTAACCTCAATATTCAAATCAAGAGAACGGATTAAAAGGATTAGAAATCCACTCTAAAACTCCTAAAATTTTCTGAAACCGCATGAAACGAAACCACCTTCTTATCTATTGCAATCTTGAATTGAGATTGGCATGGGATTCAGATCCTGCTGACCAAATGTTGAAGCAGTAACTCAAAAGTTTTATTTTCCTTTTTACGGAATTGACAATTCTATCATAATATTTTTGATTCTCAACAAGCCTTTATCAAAATCATTTCCCCCATTCAACGATGCCTATATTTTCAAATTTCAACTTCAATTGAATTTTCCCGAATCCATCTGCAGCATCGTAAAATCCTCTGCTTAATCTCAGCTTTACAACCATTGCATTTAATACAGACTTTTTGTATTCAGTTATAAATATTTTTAAAAGGTTTTTCGGTATTATTATTTAATTATCAAAATTCCCCCCTCCCCTTCAATAATAATCTTTAATTCAACAATTGAACTTTAAAGAAATTCAATATATCCTGTTCGTCGAGATACTCTTTTCGACTCTCTACGATCGAGAAAATCAAAAAAATGCGTTCTCTTAGCTCCGACCTGAAGTCCGGGGTTATTGAGATTGTCTTTCAAAAATTTGACGCGAATTGAAAATTTCCCCCCTTAATTTTCCTAGCTTTCTTTGAATCTTCAACCCGAATTTCCGTTTTTTCCGTTTTTTCCGTTAAATCCATTAAATCCGTCATTTTTATCCTATTTGTCCTATCGTCTTATTCTTTTTTTCCGTTCCATCCGTCATTTTCGTCTTTTTAAGAATATTTTCTGCAATTTACTTTTTTTACCAATTCAAGCCACCGCTCTGTTTCAATATTAGATTACTATCTAACGATTCTGTCAAATATATATTACAGTCTGTTTAGCACACGATAAAATGACATGCGCGATAAAATAGCCTGTATGGCTAGAATAGTAAAACCTATTTCCGTCAATAAAATTTTTTCATCGAGAGTATTCATAGAAAATCACCGTTAAATATTATGTATCCGTCCCCATTTAACAGGCTCATTTCAAACTGTCACGAATCAGTCAAACTCAACATCTTATCCATCTTACAATTTTATCATAATTCTTAAATCATCTCATATTACGCATTTTATCTTTTAATTCGTTTGAAATCGAAAACATGCCTAATTATTTGTAAAAATTGCAAAATTGCTCTTGATTTTTTTCCTGAAATTTGCGAAAAGCCATTATTCATTTTTTACTTAATTTATTTGATTTCAATTATGAGTTCCATCGTTTCCGAATCTGACGTTCAAACCTTCCGTGCCCCTAATATGCACGAAGCGTTGCAATTGGTTCGTCAGAAACTCGGTCCCGATGCAGCGGTATTGAATGCTCGGCAAGTTCAGCAAACCCGTTTTTTCGGCTTACTTCGCGGAGA
This sequence comes from uncultured Planctomycetaceae bacterium, assembly GCA_964479655.1. Classification (GTDB taxonomy): domain Bacteria; phylum Planctomycetota; class Planctomycetia; order Pirellulales; family Thermoguttaceae; genus RUG11551. The sequence goes on along the minus strand of CAYZMZ010000153.1, from coordinate 5,908 downwards.
AACGATGGTAGAAGTAACCGCTTCAAACAAGGTGAATATTCCCAGTCGGCTGAAAAAGTCCGCCCCCTGCCCTGCTAACACCGCAAATTCCGTCTCCGCTGGTCAAGCCCGACTTCACGATGCTGTTTTGGTAAGCGCAGGATTGAATGACGCTCGACTTTCAGCTAACGAGTTCGGTATTTCATCGGAAAAATCTTCCTGGGACAACGTAATTCATAGTTTTCATCAACGTCAAACGATGGGAACCGGACAATGGTCAACGTCCTTATTTAAGGCTTATAACGAGTTGTTGGACGCTGATATGTCGGAAAGTATCGCACGGGAATTAATTTGTGCTGTCGCGCCCCAGTTAAAGGGAGAGCAGACAAACGATCCAGCAACAATTCAAAATTGTTTGTTGTCTGAAATCGCCAAGCGGATTCCGGTTTCAGGCGTTATTCGTCCGCAGCATCGCGGATATATCGTCGCTTTGGTTGGTCCAACAGGTGTCGGCAAAACAACAACCATCGCCAAGTTAGCGGCTCATTACAGCTTAAAAGAGCATATTCACGTCGGATTAATTACGGTAGATACGTATCGTATCGCCGCAGTAGAACAATTACGAGCGTACGCCAATATTATTGATTTACCGATGCTGGCGGTTCGCAGTACTCAAGAAATGGCTCAGGCGGTTAGCCGGATGAGAAATTTGGATTTGATTCTCATGGATACCGCAGGGCGGGGTACGCGAGAGGGAGATAAAATTTTGGAGTTAAAGTCCTATTTGGACATTGCGCAGGCGGACGAGGTTCACCTGACTTTATCCGGCTCATGCGCCACCCGTGCGTTATGCAAGTCAGCGGAAACCTTTGCACAAACCGGATTAACTTCGTTAATTTTAACCAAGCTGGACGAGGCCGTTGGACTGGGAAATTTACTTCCCTTGATTCGTTCGTGCCGGTTACCGATTTCCTATATAACCAACGGTCAAAGCGTTCCGGAAGATTTTGAGGAAGCAAATCCAGTCAGTTTGGCAAAAATGGCTTTAGGAAAAAGCATAGTATAAATCAGAGTTACTTTTGTTCATATCAGGATTATACAAATTATGGATCAGGCGACAGTTTTACGACGGCTAATAGCTCAGCGGATGCGCCAGAAGGCGGATCGTTCCAAAATTAGTTTGTATGCCTTTTTGGGAGAACAAAATGGGGCGGGAACAACAAGCGCGTTAATCAATCAGGCGATCAAACTGGTTGAAGACGGACAGCAGGTATTGGCAATCGACGCCAACGCCATTCCCGGCACTCACGGAAATTTAGCTTCGATTTGCGGGGTGAACAATCGTCCCAATATCGCAGATTTACTTACCGAAAAAGTAACTCTGGAAGAATCCGTTCAGTATAGTCCAGCCGGATTTGGTGTCGTTCCCGGAGTTTGTCGAGTAGACATGACACCCGGTGGAATGGAAGCGATGGTAAATCGACTCGTCGATTCCTTATGCGATCATTCCGATCAATGGTCCGTCATTTTATTCGATTTAGGAGCCACGGCTAATCGCCTCACTCGGGTTTTATGGTCGATGGTAGATCAAGTAACGGTAATAACCGGTACATGTAACGAATCAATTTTGAATGCCTACGCGATGATAAAACTTCACGTAGACACGGTAAACAATCCTGAATTGCAGCTGTTAATTAATTCATCAGCTTCAACTCAAGACAGTTTCACAAACAACCAAAACGTATATGATCGTCTTTCCGGCGCCTGTCAACGGCTGCTGGGATTACAGATCAATCCGTCTCAATCCATGACTTTGGTAGTCAATTAAAAAGATTTTTTATGGGAGTTTAATATGACAGCAGCAGGAAAAGTAGAAGCAGTTGAAAGAATGTGGATCGAATATAAAAAGAATCCGACCCCTGCCCTAAGAAACCAGCTGATGGAAGTATACATGCCGATTGTCAAGCATAACGCCGAGCGAATTCGTACTCGTTTGCCGGGAAACGTTGAACTGGACGATTTAATTCAGGTTGGAGCTATCGGCCTGATGGACGCAATAAACGGGTTTGATATTGCCCGCGGGGTAAAGTTCGAAACGTTTTGTTCTGCTCGCGTTTGCGGAGCCATTTTAGATGGACTCAGAAGTATGGATTGGGTACCGCGTCAGGTGCGAACCAACGCAACCAAGATGAAGGAAAAAATCCGCGAGATGGAAGGACGTTTAGGGCGTCAGCCGCGCGATACCGAAATTGCTCAAGAGCTTTCCATGCCCTTGGACGAGGTTCAGCGGATTGTTCGCGATACACAAATGACTACCTTAACCAGCTTGGATAAAAAATGGGCGCAAAACGATTCCAGCCGAACGCTGCGGGAAATAGACGTTTTGGTTGACCGTCGAGATGAAGATCCGTCTGCAAAATTGCAGAATGCGGATTTAATCCGGGTTGTTACCAAGGGATTAAGTCAGAGCGAACGTCTGATTATTATTCTGTACTACTACGAAAATCTGACCATGAAAGAAATTGGGGCGACGTTGAATTTATCCGAAAGCCGAGTCAGTCAGATGCATACGGCAATCATGCGCCGTCTTCAAGATCAGCTGGCAGACCGACAGCCGGAATTAGCTGCTGGTTGATAAGCCGCTTTTGTTGAGTGGGGGGGGGAAATATTGCTGATTCTGAATACTGCATTGAACAGATGTATATGTTGATATACGGCGTCCCCGCCGTTGAGCGATCGTCCCCGGCCGCTTAACGCCGTTCGATTTTGAATACCGCTTGTTCCCCAACCGCGTAGCGGTTGAATGTTCATAGCCGTGCGTGAAACACACGGAAAAAAACGACGAAAAAACGTTCCACAACCGCTCCCGGAGGGAGCGACGAACGGTAGAACGCCGCGTTTCCCCCCATCGCGATTTTTTCCCCTGAGCAGCCAGCCAAAGGCTGGCTGCTCAGGGGAAAAAATCGCTCAAATCATATTAAAGAAAAACCGTATACTACCAAACGAGAAACCTCTAAAGAGGTTAAGACCCCGGCACCGAATCAAGCGGTATTCAAAATCGGCAATATTCAGCGGCCGGGGACGACCGCTCAAAGGCGAGGACGCCCCCGAGGCGGTGTTCCCTGTTGGGCTACCGCCCGTTGCCGAAAAAAAGGGTTGGCGTTACAATATTGCCGATTTTGAAAACCGCTTGACCCCAACCGCATAGCGGTTGAATGTTCATAGCCGTGCGTGAAACACACGGAAAAGAACGACGAAAAAACATTCCCCAACCGCGTAGCGGTTGAACAGACCCGAAATAAACATCGAATACCGCTTGACTCTCTGGAGCGCGGACGTCCTCGTCCGCAATAATACATAAAGGGAAGGCACGCCACCGAGGCGGGTTCCCTGTTCGGCTACCTCCCATTGCCGAAAAATTGATTGGCGTAACAATTGTCGTATACATCTGTCCCGCCCGGTATTCTAAATCAACGCGATTCCTCTTCGTGCTCCTTCGCAGCTTCGTGCCTTCCCGTTATTCGATCCAATTTATATATCCATCCCACCCTGTATTCTATAATCGACAGAACTAAAAAATCAAGGGCAATCCTCCCCTGCCCTGCGGTACTTACCCTTCCCAAAATTTGTGCCCGCTTATTTTTTCAAATAAACGGGCACTTGATTTTTTGCGGACGGTAAATACGCTCGATTATTACGTCCGCACGGTTATCGGAATCGATTTAACCCTTCAGCTTAGAAGTTCCAATCGAAACCGCCGGTAAGAGTATGGAAGCCAAATCCGCCTCCGGCTTGACATTCGTATTTGAAGTCCAACTTCGTCATAGGATTGAATACGACATCAATTCCAACCGCGACTTTAACTCTATCTCGCGGTACTCCGTATCCGGTGGTAATAAACGAGCCGGATTCGGGAGAATCCGCAAACGACGCCACGGTCATAATATTACTGTCGTTGTAATCATGCACCCAGCCGACTTCAAACTGCGGCAGGAAATAATAACCTTTCAGCGGACCGCTAATCGATCTCATAAATCGAACGCCCAGGGTTTGAATCGTCGCATGATGATTGCTGCCGTTGACGGTCAACGCGCCTTCCGATCCGGTTTCGGTAAAGCCCTTGTTTTCAATATTGATGTACTGTATTCCATAGAAAGGTTCAAAGGAATTGGTCAGCCATCGGAACGTACGTCCCAGTTCAATAGCCGCAATAAAGGCATCGGATTTAAATTCACCGCTGTTCGGATCGACCCCGAAATCGGTACGGCGAACGGAATCGGTACTGCTGCCCTGGTAGCCGAACATATAGTCCATGTGATAATTATCATCGAACCAGCTTCCGTATAAATCAATTAAGAACGAACTGCCGTTTGCGGTACTTCCTCCGCCGTCGTTGATAGACGTTTTATTCCAGATACCGCCGGCACTGATTCCCATGAGGAAATTAGGCGTATACAAACGATCCGTACCGATAGTAAATCCGCCGTACGTCGCATCGTAAGAGGCAAGCGAGCCGCTTTCGTTTTGTCGTTCCCATGCTCCAATTCCACGGAACCACCATTGATTCGGCAGGCAGCCGCCGAAACACGGAGCACCGTACCCATAGCCCGGCATTCCGTAGCCGTAAACCGGTCCCGGAGCGTAGGCGGACGCCATTTGAGGACCGCCCTGACAGGAAGAACAATAACTTTGAGCTAAAAACGATACCTCTGGATTCACCATCGCCATAAAGGCGTCTGGATTCATGGACTGCGGCGCGAATCCGTGAACAGCTGTTCTGACCATTCGCGTTCGCTGGAAGGTTCGAGAAACAAATTCCTGACCGGTCCAAAATTGGTTTGCCGTTGCTGCGGAAACAGAATACGGATTCAATTCGTTTAACGCTCCCGTTCGATTACTGGCGTTATTGACCTTATTGTACAGTGTCGTCATGGATTCGTTACCGTTATTGACGCCGGTTACAATTACATTTTCTATCGGATTATCGGACGTCGCCCGCGCTTTCAAAGTCAAGGTTAAATCCCCGTCCTGATAGGTTACTCCAGAGACATCAAATCCCGCTGTTGACGCAACTAAAATCTTGAAGTAATTCTCTGCTGATTCGCTATCGTAAATTATGTATCCGGAACCGCTGTCTACCGAGATGGACTTTTTGGCAACGTTATCCAATTCGTCCCCTGCTCCGGTTCCATATCCATAAATTCCGTTGGTCGTCGCCAATTTGATTGTCAATCCTTCACCGGAACGATAACCATCCAGAGTAACAGTAGACATAGTTGCACTATCAGAGGTAATAGCTGATGTAACATCGGAGTTAAAAATCAACTTTCCGCCCACGCTCAATCCCGGCATATTAGTTCCGCTCATATCCATTAAAATGGTATTTCCTGTTGCATAAGACGCATTTCCGGTTACCGTAAAGGTGCCGTTGGAAATCGTATGAGTTCCAGTACTGGTATAGGTTAAATTTCCCTTCAGGGTACCGACTCCGCTTAAGGCTCCCGTCATTGACAGACCGTTGGTAATAGAGGAAACGTCCAAAGTTGTTCCGGTGGCAATTCTAACAGCACCCGTATTGGACATCTTGTTAATCTTTACAGTTAATTCCTTATCTGTATCAGCCTGAAAATAGGCGGCTTTGCTGTTAGCGTCCAAACTGTCGATTGTCAAAGTTCCCGAACCGTCGAAGTACGCTCCTGAAACCAGCTTCAAGGTTCCGGTACTTCCCGAGGCAACACTCACCGTAGAGGTACCGCTGTTGGTTACATAGGTGCTGTTGACAGACAAGGTATTGTTTCCCAATACAACCTCTCCTCCGTTGAGAAGAAGTTTATAAACGCCCTCGCTGGTTCCCAAAGTCCAGGTACTGTACTGATTAACAGCAACAGAAACCATGTTACTTGATGTTGTAGAAAACTGAGCGCTGGTT
>CAYZMZ010000152.1:0-7668 GCA_964479655.1 uncultured Planctomycetaceae bacterium | reverse complement strand
ACTACTTGAATTTTCTTTTTGACGTCGTTTTCATTTCGCCCTACTCGGTAAAATCCGGATTTTCTTCCAATATACGAGGTATATGCAGGGGCAAAATCAAAACGGCTTCACGGGAAAAATTATGTAATCTTGTATGATTATAACATAAAAATCCTGACTTTCAAGTATACCGCAAAAAGACAAGAATTTTTGCGCAATATTACATTGACTTCATTTTAAGAGTCCGTTAAAATAGGTTATAGTTTAGACTGCGTGAGTTTTCCTCGCGGAACCGTTTTGAATTATCAGGATTGCCCTTGTACCCGCAGTTCCCCCCTACCCTTTTATTTTTTGAGAAAGGAATGTTTTCATGAGAATTTTAACCATGCTATCGTTCTTCCTGGCGTTGGCAAGCGGATTTCCCGTTTTTGCCGTTGAATCAGGCGATATCGCCGCCCCTCAACTGGAATCAGACTATACCGTTCAACCCGTTCAATTTCCGGCTGTTGAACTGACGGATTCCTTCTGGGCACCCCGTCAAAAGATCAATCATCTGCAATCCATTCCCTATGCGTTTGATAAATGCGAAACAACCGGACGCGTTAGTAATTTTTGGCTTGCTGCCAATATCGCTCCGAAAAATACAAAATACGTACCGCCCATTTTTAACGATTCCGATATTTACAAAGGAATCGAGGCGGCCAGCTTTGATTTGGCTATCAATCCTAATCCTGAAATGGAAAAGTACCTTGATCGTTTAATCTGTATTATCGGCGCAGCGCAGGAAGAAGATGGATATATTTACACCGATATATCCAGAGCGCGGGATTTTTCCCAAGTCAATCCAACTTCAGTTGGAAAACGATGGCATAATATTCAATGGTCTCACGAAACGTATGTTGCCGGACACATGTACGAAGCGGCGTCTGCGCATTATATTGCTACCGGGAAAAGAAATTTTTTGAATATCGCCTGTAAAAGCGCGGATTTAATGTGCAAAACTTTCGGTCCCGATTCCGGACAAGTGGTCGATGTTCCCGGACACGAAGTAATTGAAATGGGTCTGGTAAAACTGTATCGAATTACAGGAGAAAAACGCTATTTGAATTTAGCCAAGTTTTTTGTTGAAATGCGCGGTCGAGCGGATAAACGAAATTCCCTCAACCCCAATCCGAAGGCGATGTACGGAGATTACGCTCAGGACGCCCGTCCGCTGGTTGAAGAACAGGAAGCGGTCGGACACGCCGTTAGAGCGGTCTATTATTATGCCGGAGCCGCGGACGTTGCGGCGATTACCAAAGATCAGGAAATTGTCAAAGCAATCAATCGTATTTGGGACAACGTCGTCGGCAAAAAGATTTATATTACCGGCGGTCTGGGCGGAACGCCCGCAGGAGAGGCGTTTGCCGCCAATTACGTATTGAATAATTTCAATGGATATTCTGAAACCTGCGCTCAAATCGGAGGCTGCGGCTGGCATCAAAGAATGTTTTTACTTTCACCCGATACAAAGTACTACGATGTAATTGAACAGACTATTTACAACGGTCTGATTTCCGGCGTATCCCTGTCTGGCGATAAATTTTTCTATCCCAATCAGCTGGCAACAAGAACCGGAATGCAGCGGGCGGAATGGTTTGGATGCGCTTGCTGTCCGCAGAATTTAATGCGGTTTGTCGCCTCAATCGGCGGATATATTTATGCCGTTGACAAAGAAAACCTCTACGTCGGTTTGTATATTGCCAACAAATCCAAAGTCCGAATCAATAACAATCCGGTCGCCTTGGAAATTTCGGGGAATTATCCGTGGTCTGAAGACGTTGCAATTACCGTCAACCCCGAGCAAAAAGAGCAATCCTTTACGTTAAATTTACGAATGCCCGGCTGGCTGAATAAATCCCCGATGGCAGAACAGTTATACACGTATACAGATGGAAAGACGTATCAGGCTACCGTTAAAGTCAACGGAAAAGACGTTGAAATGAAAACAGAAAACGGATTCCTGAAAATTAATCGAAACTGGACTGCCGGCGACAAGATCGAAATTCATTTCCCGCTTGTTCCCCGCTGGGTTACGGCTAAAGAACAGGTCAAAGCCGACCGGGGCTGCGTCGCTTTGATGCGCGGACCGATTGTTTATACTTTCGAGGGCTGCGATAATAACAATCATATTTTTGATTCGTTTGTAAATTCCGCCGATCCTGTTACCGTTTTGCCCTATAATAAAGACCTATTGGGAGGTATTGTTCCTTTGGAGGTAAAAGGTACTCTGAACGGATTTTCCGAATCAGCAGGAGTATCTCAAACGCCTGAAACGCTCCGTGCAATTCCGTATTGCGTTTGGACCAACAGAGCCGTTTGCCCGATGCAGGTTTGGATGCCCAATGGTATTCAAGGTACCGATAAGCCCTCAAAAACGACAATTGCCAATCAATCCAAAATTACGGTTTCTTTCAATCGCGGCGACAACGGTCAGATGAACATAAGATCAATTTGTGATGGAGAGTATCCCGATAACAACGAAGACTTGGAAAGCGATTCCAACTTTGATTTTTGGCCTCATCTGGGAACGGCGGAATGGATTCAGTACGATTTCAAAAAACCCGTTGAAATCCAAAAAATTACTCTGCGATGGTTTAACGATTCCAAACGATCGGGGGCATGTAAAGACCCGAAAAGCTGGAAACTGCTGATTCAAAATCAATCCGGCGAATGGGGAGAACCAACCTCCATTTCGGGCTACCCTTGCAATTCAGACAAGCCGCAATCGGTAACTTTCGATAAAATTACGGCCAAAGCAATCAAACTGGAGATTCAGCTTCAGCCCAACGCCTCGGCCGGACTATACGAATGGGACGTTGAATAATCGTAGAATAATCAGTTAGACGAAGACTAGCTGATCTTTCCTATCGACGCTGTACAAATAAAAACGCCTCGTTTTACGGATCGGGGCGAAATAAAACGGCTGTCGTATGGTAGACAGATGGTAATAAGATGGTAATAAGTCGGGAAAATTCAAGTGAACCCCGTATAAAATCTATCTGACTAATTCCTGATTGGACTTTTTTTCAATCAGGATTTTTTAATTCCAGACGTCCCCCCGCTCTCGGACTTACACTAAATTGGTAAATATTTATATATGAAATATAGATTCTTTCATAAGTCTTATTTGAATGAAAAACAAAATACTATTGATACAATTTCCGAAACAAATCTCCTGTACAATGCAACAATTCCAATTGCTCTAACTTCAATGAGTTAAGATAGCTCTGAGTTTGTTCCATCCGTCGGGTATCGGCATTAATCAAGTGCAGGCCGCCCACAATTTTACGGATCGTAATTTCAGGATGAACTCGACGACAGTATTCAACCGTATTGATAATCCCCGCATGACAGCAGCCGACAACAAGGGTTCCATCCAGAAACAAAATCGCCTGTTCGTCAGAAATTAAATCGGGAATTTTTCCGGCAGAATCCAGATAAAACGGACCGCCGCAGTCCTCTCCCGAAATTCGGGGAATCGGACCGGTCAAATAAAACAAATCGTCTACCGGCGTAAATTCTGAAATAACATGACGTTGACGTTCAGGAATCCGGCGAAAACAATTTAGGCAGTCAGACGGCATGGAAATAGTTCGAATCGGCTCATTTTCGCGGATACTATATCGAATAACATCCAATCCGGGAGCATAATAAACATTTGTATCTGGACATCGACACAGAAATTCCGTCAAACCGCCGGTATGATCATAATGCCCATGGCTGAAAATCAAAAGAGTATCAGACGGCAAATCTATCTCCGCTTTGTCGAGATTACCTCCCAAGGCGTTTCCCGCTCCCGTATCTAAAACAATCGTTCTGCTTCCCGCTCGAATCAACAAGGACAAGCCATGTTCCAACGTAAACCCCTGTTCCGGTCGGAAATCAGGAAGCGGAAAATCATTCACAATAACCGATATTTCAACCATAATATTCTCAACCCGAAATACATCTGCAATAGTTTACATAGATTATCTATATACACATATATATTTTTACGCATATATACAATTCACGCTTATAAATAAAAACAACGATCTGACTCAAAACAGTCCCCGAAAAAGCCTCGTCTAACAAAAACCAGGCTTCTCTACGGGTTTATTTGGGCGGTTAGCGTGGATAATCAAGTCAGGCCGGTTCTGAACAATCAGCTTTTTCTTAAAAACGGCTTTTGCAAGGCGGCAACACATATTTCCTGTCTGTTATGCTGCAGCTGACGCGCTTTGATTACGTTAAATCCCCAAGAGCGGATTCGATCTAAATACTCGGGAATATCCCATGCTAAATCCCATTCGATCAACTTTAAGGTGAGAATTAAACCGCGAATACTCACCCGCTGATTGGTAACAATATCTTCAATCGCATCCAAGGTATATTTAGGGGCAACGTTCATATCCGAGGCCAGCCAGCGCACTTTTTGAAATTCCCGTTTGGATAGCTCCGTTGTTCGACCGCGTAAATGCCGAAAATTGGGATTATTCAGTACAACGGGATCCATTTCAGCCGGATCAACCCCCAGAACCTGACAACCGCGATTGAGCAACGCCTGCGACGCGCCTCCGGGGGAAGAGCCTAATTCGGCTATACGAGCTCCCCGCTCCAGATTAACGCCTCTTCCATTTTATACCAAGCGCGGGAAACAATATCCGGCGGCATAATTAAATCTATCATTCCGCCGGGATAGCATGTTGCGGTAAAACTGGAACGATGAAATCCCGCCAGCCACATGTCCGGCTCAACCAGCACGCAGTCTAAAATCAGGGCGTCTTTATCCGTCGGTTCGTTTATTAGTAAACGTCTTTTCGCCGACGACGACAAACCATCGCGCACCAAATTGGCAACAAGAGTATCTTCGGGAGTCGGACCGACTTCGTACCCGTTTTTTCCAGAGGGAAATTTATCCCGCGACCAGACATGAAACGCCTGATAATCGCCCGTTTCCAGCAATTCCACCAAGCGGACAATACGTGCCGACTGATCTCCCGAAAGTTTTTCTATCGAAATCCCGGAGGCGCGGGCAAAGATACTTTTCGGAACGCCCTCCTCAGGAGCTGGATGATCGTCGGGGAATTTAAACGTTACAAAACCAGGACGGGAAAACGCAAATTTCGCCTGACCGGCAAGCGTTTCCAATTCATGTTTGAGAAATCTTTCAGACCCAATTTGACAGGTAGTAAACAGGTAGGACATTTATATTAATTCCGATATTATAATTCTATTAAAATAACAGACACGTTTTATTCACTTATGCACACATATTCATCAAAATTTATAGTCAGTATCAGCGCGAGACGATTTTTTTCTCGGGCGATTTCTTCGGAAACCAAATTTTCCGGTGGAATCAATTTCAGCGGGAAATCAAATTTCTCTCCCGAAGCCAATTTCAGCGGAGGGCGATCAATTCCAAATTGATTATATTTTATACTCTGGGAAACGACCGAGCGTTTTATACTATGACTACGTGATATTTCCTATCGACGCCGTTTTGATTTCGCCGTTGAGAATCAAATAACCCTTTGTTTGATCGATTGGGGCGAAATGAAACGGCTGTTTTACGGTAATACTCGCCGGGACATTTCAAATCGAATCAGTATTATTCCTTTTCTTTTAACTTTTCCATTTTTTTTACTTCCTGATTGGCTTCCAAAACCTTATTCTGCTGGAGTTCCAATTCTTTCTGAATCGATTCAATTTGCAATTCAATGGAATCTTGAGCGCGGCGTAACTGCTCCATAAACCGCTGTTGAACAAGCAAGGTATCAGGAGGAATCGGCCCGCTGTTATATAACTGGCTCAATACCGCGTTTTGCTGATCCAACTGCCCTTGCTTATCCTGACGCCGTTGAATTTCCTCGGATAACCGATTTTGGATTCCCGCTAAAATTAACTGCTGTTGATCCAACTCCATCTGACGCAATTTTAACACAGATTCCAACCGAAACGTTTTTTTACCCATCTGGTTTAATGCGTATTAAAATCCTGCTCAACGGTAATATCGCGTACAATTCCGCTTGTCGGCTCATAAACCCGAATTTTAATTCGGATTCCCTGTAAATTTATCCCGTTGTACTGATAATTTTCCGGTTCAAAATTAGCTTTATTGGGAGCATTGACCATTTTATTTTCGATAGAGATTGCCTTCGCTCCCTCTCCGGTGATTTTAAATCGGCTCCCCGTATCAAAATATTGGGGACCGTTGAACGTTTGCCCCTTCCCCAAATCAAGATATTGCTTTGAAACGGGGTCCCACGCCTGAACGTCGAACATAATAACGTGATCCAAAATAACATCTTTAGTTTTGTCGTCCGTCCCCCATCCGCCGCGATAATCGCTAAACGTCAAATCAGACAGAGAAGCTTGTTTTACGGTTCCGGTGGGATTTTTAGTCGGATCCGGAAAGCCAGGATTAAGTACGTTGATACGTCGATATAATTTCTGCCCTTCAACATACCAAACAACTTCAGCATCTTGAGATAGAATCGTATTTCCCGCCGCAGCAGGGCGTCCAATGAAAGGCGAATCGGCATCATGAATAGTAAACATAATAGCATCATCATTATCCCCCTTGGCGTTTTCGTCGAGAAATTCACTTTCTACCGTCGCGGAAGGATCAGGAAGACGCTGAACGTCTCCAAGACGCTGTTCTTCGTATCTAAAATACCCTTCGGCGGCCATCGGGTCTGTCGGAGGCGTCATCCGACACGTATAACGAGATAAATCGTTTTGCAACAGCAACTGCGCGGAACGAACGTTTTGGTCCAATTCCATCAAAGCCTGAGAATTGTTTACAAAATCGCCTACCATGGCAAAAATCTGAACAACACCCAGCATTAAAATTAATCCTAGCGTGACAGCCAGAAGAATTTCGATAAGGGTGTAACCCGAACGGAGATTAAGTTGTTTCGATGTCATTGTTAATACCTGTATAAGACGTGCCCAACGTCTTGCGGGAAAGCGGAGGAATGCCCTAACGCTATTATTTTTTGAAATCACCTGTTTTTCAATATTCCTTATATATTATACACGTTTGGAATCATTTTGCACAGGTCTAATACCACTTTTTTCGCTTTTTTTTCAACTTTTTTCTATAAATGCTTGCAAATTGTTGACAAATCGGGTATAAATAGAGCAGTGGAAGCCGCAAACCGGAAAAATCGAGGTCTGCGGATTCCCCCTTAAATCAAATTTTCTTCAATTGTAAAACCAATGGATATAATTTAGGTAAAATGAAACGTAAACTGATAATCGATTTATCTGCCGGAATTGACGAAACAATAGTTTTGAGTATCGCGTTGCAAAACCCTAATCTGGATTTACAAGCCGTAACTGCCGTCGAGGGAAATGTTTCCGCCAATCGCGCCGGTCAAAATCTGCAGGCTATTTTGAATTTAATCGACCCGCCCCGCCGACCCCGTTTGGGCGTCGGAGAGCCGTCAAACAGCAATTCCCTTGCAGACGGCTGTCTGCTAAACGGACGCGATGGTCTGGGAGATGTCGGTATCCCGGTAGTCGAATTACTCCAGCCTAATTCCGCTTCAAAGGTTATTTCCGATGTAATCCGTTCCGCTCCCAACGAGGTAACTCTGCTTGCTTTGGGACCGCTGACCAACATCGCCCTGGCTTTCGTTCGCGATCCGGAATTGATGTCTT
>CAYZMZ010000151.1:744-7679 GCA_964479655.1 uncultured Planctomycetaceae bacterium | reverse complement strand
TACTCAATAAATTGAATCTCCCCGGCTTGGCGAAGGCTCTTGGTTGGGAAGACGACTTTTCTAAATTATTTTCCGCTGATATATCGCCCGAACAATTACGTCTATTCTAATATACTGGTTTCACTTGATATTTTCCTGTATATATTACCATGAAATAGCCGTTTCTTTTCGTCCTAATCGATTAATTCAGGACTGAGTACTATTTCGAGAGGTTGCCTCCCAAACGGCGTTGCGGGGAGAAAATCGCCCTGTCTTAATATTAATCGTGCTGTCTTAATATCGTTTGTTACAAAAATGTTACAAAACAGGACTTGCAAAATTCCGTTTGGTACGTAATATAGTAATAGCGGTAATTGATTCCTGCTTGTTTCTCTCGGATTTATACTGGTTCCACTTGAAATTTTCCGGGCTTGAATATCATAAACCAGCCGTTTCATTTCGCCTTAATCCGTAAAATGGGGAGCTTTATTCCTTCGGTGGCGAAATCAAAACGGCGTCGATAGAAAAATCAAGTGGTCATAAGTATAATACCCCGAAGAGAACAAAAGCCCTTTCATTTTTTCAGGAGGATTATTATGTATTGTTCGTCAAAATGTATGCAGTTGCTGATTTCAATCGGATTGCTGAACGTTCCAGCTGCGATTTCGTATTCGGAACCCCCAATCCCGGCAGAGGAAACAATCCCCGATAAAACGCCAACAGTCGAAACGGCTATCCCCGAAGTACTGCCCGAAAAAACAACGGAAAACGCTACACCCGTATCCGAAAAAACGGCTCCAACGCCGCAGGTTGAGGTGGTCTTTGTTCTGGATTCTACCGGCTCAATGAGCGAACTGATCGAAGGGGCAAAGCAGAAAATCTGGGCGATTGCCAATTCTATTATCACTCAAAAACCTACGCCCGAAGTCAAAATTGGATTGATTTCTTATCGCGATAAAGGTGATACATACATAACTCAGCTAACCGATCTAACCTCTGATATTGATGCGGTTTACACGCAGTTAAAGTCGTTTTCGGCTGCCGGAGGGGGAGATGGTCCGGAATCGGTCAATCAAGCGTTGTGGGAAGCCGTTCATAAAATGTCTTGGTCAGACAAGGAAAAACGAGTCTATCGGGTTATCTTTTTGGTTGGGGATTTTCCGCCTCACATGGATTATCAAGACGATGTAAAATATCCTCAAACCTGTTTGGATGCGATGGATAAATCCCTGATTATCAATACAATCCAATGCGGCGAAAACTCAGAAACGACTGCCGTTTGGAAAGAAATCGCTAAAAAGAGCGAGGGAACTTTTGTTCAGATTCAGCAAACAGGAGGAATGGTTGTCCGAACCTCGCCTTACGACGAAGATATTGCCAAACTTACGCGCGAGTTATCCGATACGGTCATTCCGTACGGTTCTGCCCACGCTCAAATGGAGGTTATCGGTAAACTTCGCCGCGCCGAGGAGGATAGTATTGAAAGCAATGCCGAACGGGCTAAATTCAATAATATTTCCGGCGGAAAAGCGGTTCAAGGATCGGGCGATTTAGTACAGTCGTTTAACGATGGACACATGGACATGGATGCTGTCGCGGCGGAAGACCTGCCGGAATCCATGAAAAAACTATCCCCCGCTGAGCTGGAAAAGGTAATCAAGGAAAAGCAGAACAAGCGGGCGGATCTCAACGCTCAAATAACCACGCTATCTCAAAAACGGGATACCTGGCTGGCTGAAGACGCTAAAAAACGAGTGGAATTAGCGGCCAAACGAAAAGCGGAATTAGCGGCGGCGGATTCCTCAAAACCCGCCGCAACGTCTGACAGACTCCTCATTAAAATGTCCGACGCGAAACTTCCCGAATCAGCGGCTGCGGCAGCTCCCGCATACGAATCGTCCGATTTGGAAACAGATTCCTTTGACGATTCCGTTTCCGAAATTATTATTGAACAGATGAGCAAGCAGAACAAAAAATAGGATTAAATATATTAATTCCAGTTAAGTTTCCGCCTTCGAGCGGTCGTTCTCGGCCGCTCAATAACACTCGATTTTGAATATCTTGCCGCCTCGTCCTGTTGGGTTGTATATTTGTAACCCGGACAATCAGCCACTCATTTTTTCGGTAACGGGCGGTAACCCAATAGGGAACTCCGGCTCGGAGTTTCCCGTAAAATTGCCTATAACCCAGCCACTCATTTTTCCGGTAACGGGCGGCAGCCCAACAGGAAACCTCGCCTCGGGGGCGTTTTGCAGGTTACAGTTTGAAGTTGGTTATTTCCATAATTAGACGCCATAGACGTTGGAAAGCCGTTTGCGGCGTTACGTATATTTTCGCCTGACCGGTCAGTCCGACGCGCATTAATCGTTCGGAATTATCGATTGTAACCCGGGCTTCGTAGCAT
Organism: uncultured Planctomycetaceae bacterium; assembly: GCA_964479655.1. GTDB lineage: Bacteria > Planctomycetota > Planctomycetia > Pirellulales > Thermoguttaceae > RUG11551. The sequence goes on along the minus strand of CAYZMZ010000151.1, from coordinate 5,296 downwards.
TTTTCCTGCGGTTTTTCCATGCCGGTCGCCTGATCGGTTTCAGTGGAAATTTCTCCACCTGATTTATTCGATAGCCGTTTGGGCGCAAATTCGATCGGATCTCGGGAAATGGAATCGATCTTGCCCTCGATTCGCTTAAACGGTAATTCGTTCAGATTGATAACAACCTTCTGCCCAACTTCGACAAAGTCGCGTTCGGAAAGCGAAATAACCAGCAACGCTTCCAGATTATCCAGATTCCCGATCGAACAAAATTCCTTAACTTCTTTCGGATTCATATACGAGCCGATATTTTCCTTGTCAAACGGCGTTCCGCTCCAATCGGGTAAAATTCCGTACACGGTTTCTTTTTTGGGCTTATAATCCGGGGGAATCACCTCGCCGTCTTGCCCCGCACGTAAAATAAGGGAATCTTTATAAGTCAGTAGTTCCTGATATTGCTTTCGGACGGCGTATAAACTTTCCTGTACAGCCGGAATTTCCTTGAATGCTGCCGTATCGTACCCCGACTGCTGCCGGAGAGAATTTAATCGGGTTTCCAGCGCGGCGACCTTAAAATGCATGTTATCCAACTGCATATCCTTATCGATGTTTTTCAGTCGGGCGATTACATCGCCTTTTTTAACCTTTTGTCCCGGCTTCACTTCGACCGATTCGAGCGTTCCGTCAACAATAACAGAAATTACATTCGGATTAGCTAAACGCATTTCCACGGGAACAAAAACGCGATAGGGCAGCGGAACGAAAAATACAAATCCAACCAGTACAATCAAGGCGGCGACGGAGGGATAAAAATGACTTTTTTTAACCTTGTCCAAACGACCCGGAATATAGAAGAACTTGCCTAATTGCCACAGCGGCATTCCTACCAGTCCCCACAACGACATAATTATCATTCCTTTAGCGATGATCTGAAGTCCGTAATAATCGAGCAACTTCCACAGAAAAAACATAATTGAACACATAACCACCCATCTATATATTACCGATGCGATGGTAAAAACCGTAAAAAACAGCTGATTCTTTTGCGGTAAAAACGGATCAGGCGGATATTCCAATCCCAAAAACCATTCCCCCATTTTACGACTGGTAATAGAACTCGCCTTTTGACGCATGTTGGGGATTTCCATTAAATCCGCCAAAACATAATATCCATCGTAACGGAGCAACGGGTTGGCATTGAACAGAATTGTACTAACCGACGAAATGAACATGATGTTCAAACAAATATTATTAATCAATCCCGGTTTGGTAAACCACCAAATAAAAGTAGCTATCGCCGCCAGCAGTACTTCAACATAAATACCGGCAAATCCAATCGCCGCCCGCCGCCATTTACTCGGCAGCATCCACGAATCCGATACGTTACAGTACAAACACGGCGTTAATACCAAAATCATAACTCCCATTTCGTGGCATTCGCCCCCGAAATGCTTACAGGTTAATCCATGCCCAAATTCGTGCAGTACTTTTGTACAGCCCAAAACCGCGGCTAAAAGCAAGCCGTTAGTCGGGGTAAAGAATTGATAGAATCCGGGAAGTTTTGATCTGAATACATCGAACTCAACCAAAACCAAACTCAACGCGGCAATCATCAACAGAACGCAGCAGAATACGGTAACCGGATTAAAAATCCAGGCAACCTTCGGATAAAGCCAGTTGAGCAGTCGTTCGGGGTCTATTCCCTTGAATTTGATTGCCAGAATATTCGTTGACGCCTGTAATAATTCCTTCCTCCGTCGTTCTTTTCGACGCTTGAATAGCTGACGCCCCTGACCGTTGACGCTGGTTAAAATTAATCCGCTTTGATGAAGCTGACCTAAAAACGACTGCAATTCCTCCAGCTTAATTTTTTGAGGCGGATATTCAGCCTCAAACTGTTTTTTAACGTCGTCTAAACTAACCGTACCGTCGAGCATATTTAAAATGGCATACTCTTCTTCTTGAAATCGATAGTATTTCAGACCAACGGGGTCTTTTACAATCCAATAGGTTTTGCCTAAATATCGCTGTTTACGCGCAGATATATCCGGACGCTTTTTAAGCGTCAGAACACGCGAACTGGCAGATACCAAACTATCGGCTAAAGAAACCATTTTTCTCTCTTATTCTATTGTAACCATGGCGCTCATACCAGGTTGAAGCTGCCAAAATCCGTCTTGACCGACGACGTTATTTACATCAATCCAAACCTCATACGTTCCGCCGGACTGAACCATGGGACTGGCAAAAATAACTTTACCGGAAAATTTCGCCTGCGGTAATTGAGGAACCGTTACCGTTGCCGGCTGATTCATTATTTTTTGCGGCGGCATTTTGTTTATATCAAACGTAGTTTTAACACGGAGTTTATCCAAATAGACGACCTTGAGAATCGAATCGCCCGGCTTAACCCATTCGCCCTCGTTACGATATTTTTCTACAATCACGCCGCCAATCGGAGCGACGACAATACGCCGGGCAACTCCCAGCTGCGCTGCATTGAGTTCGGCTTTGGAAACATCAACCTGATATTTCGATATTTCAAACTGATTGCTTGCCTGTTCGATTTGCAATGTCGCCTGAACCAGCGATAATTCCAATCGACGAACTTCAGACGTTGGAACCGCTCCGGAAACGCGGGCGTTGGTTTCTTTCGCCTGTTTAACTTCGGCGTCTGCAACGTTTCGAGCCGCCTTGGCGTAACGAATGTTTACGTCGTTGCTCGCTTCTTTTTCCGCCGCAGACAGTTTGGCTTGCTGAACTTGAACGGACATTTTTGCCTGTTCGTCATCAATTTGAGCCAGAGGCTTGCCCTTTTCTACCAGTAAACCTTCACGCACATAAAATTTAGTTAGTACCCCGGCTTCCTGCGCGGGAATTTCCGCCTGATCGATGGGCATAATATGCCCCTTTCCCTGATTGGGAGCCAAATTCGCATCGTACATGTCATTCGGCATTTGTTCGTCATCGGAATAATTCGGAACGATCATAGAATTATCTCCCGCAGGCGGAAAAGATAAATCAGTTCCGGTATTCGGCTGGGAGCTGGACGTCGCTAAATCTGTCGGCTGATTGTTATTTTCGCCGTTGGCAGTATACATTTTAGCAAAATTTCCCAGCGGATTGAGCGGCGTTTTAGAAACGCGAATCGGAGGGGGAATCATTTTAGTATTTTTATGCAAAACCAAACCCGGCTCCTCGGACTTCGGACTGCTGTCAGAAGAATCCGCTCCCTGCTCTGCCGCCGCCTCCGGCTGATTTTGTTCGGCTGACGAATCGTTTCCCGCTTCTACAGACGCATCTGCCGCAGCTTCCGCCGACGCTTCCGGCAAAGCCTGTTCGGAATTATCAGCTGGATTACTTTCGATTCCCGCTTGAGAACTACCGGGGTCCGGTAACTCGACCTCGGATTTAGGCGCTGCAACCGACGCGGAATCGGCCGACGGCAAATCAGAGGGGGTAACCGTCTCCCCGGACGGCAAGTCCGTCGCCGCGGGAATTTCGGGTAAATCCTCCAACGACGGGGCTGCTGGCAAATCTGAAACCGCCTGTCCAAACAATAGTAAAAATAAAACGGTAGTATTAATCATCTGGATAAAGTCCTTGTTAAGTCTGTTTTATAATTCAGCCTGCCAAGCGAATATTACGTTCAGCATGGATATTTTTACAATTACTTCCCTCGGTAAAATCGGGGAAATATTAAATTGGAAATTTCTGTTGCAATCAATAACCCGCGGTAAAATCGGAGGCATTAAATCGGGAATTTCTGCTGCAATCGATAACCCTCGGTAAAATCGAGGGAATACTAAAACCATCTAAACCAAATTTTGGAATAGAAAAACGCAATGGCGTCATGAAGCCAAACGTATCCTATCGGACGGCGGTCGCAGTACACGTTGGCCGTAACCGTCGCCCCAATATTGGGATTTTCTATTTTAGTCTTATCGATTTTAACTTTCATATTGATTGTATTGCCTTCCTGTCCCCGTACTTCGGCGGTCAGATGCACTTCGTTGAGTACTCCGTCCAACTGCGTTCCGGGATTGGAGGCAAGAATATATTTTACCGGTAAGCCTTCTGCTTCCGGGTGCGATTTAGCATACCTTTTTTGTGCGACGGCAATTTGTCCGATACGTCGTTCGGGCATATCAAGTTTAAGCTGCCAATCTCCTTCCGGCTGAGCGATAGACATAAGTATTTGTCCACGCTGAACAGGACGTCCAACCAACGTCCGCTGAACATCCCAAGTCGTAATCACGCCGTCGGCAACAGCACAAATATCCAGTTCTCGGAGCATCTCTTTTTGATGCTGAAGCTGCGTCCGCTGACTGAGCAGTTCTTTTTGCAATTCCAGAATTTCACCGGTAATACGATTTCTTTCGATTACCGTCAGATTTCTTTCTTCACGCAGCGATCGTTGTTTGGATAAAATATTTTGCTGAACCGCATCGATTTTTCCGGTGGTTTCGACAAAGGAAATTTGCAGATTGATATTCCGCATTTTTGCCAGCATCGTTCCAGGCAAGGTAATCGTCTTGTTATTTTTATCCACCGACTGCTGCGGACCTTT
>CAYZMZ010000151.1:0-734 GCA_964479655.1 uncultured Planctomycetaceae bacterium | reverse complement strand
TCGCCATGATGAACGTAAACTTGGTCAATTTCGCCGTCGATTTCAGCAAAAACATCGCGTCGGATAACCGGTTCCAAAGTTCCGGTTGCCTCCAATTCAAAATCAGCGGGCACGATACATAAAGCAATCAAAGCCGCTAAAATCACCAATCCAATTGCCACCGTTTTGGGCAACGTTCTGGCTTTGATAACCCAGGATAAATTCCCGATAAATCGCCAAACCGGCATCAAAAACAGACGTTCATGCTCCAGCGAATTGCCCAACGCTTCAACTGCGTGCTTGGCTACAACATCGGTTCGCTGCCGCATTTGCTCCGTCGGACGGCTATTTTCGATCATTTCAACAATCAACGCCCCAATCGGTCCGGGCGGCTTTTCCCGCTTTTTCGGATCGTCGGAAATTTCATCCTCCGGAACGGTTGGAATAAGCGGTAAAACGGCAACCATTTTAGAATGGGATTCGTCTATATATTCTTGCAGAGAATCTTCAACCTGCGGGGCGAAGTCGGTCGTATCGCCCATATACCACATAGGTTCCGCGACGGTTGTTACCGCCGTAGCTAAATTATTAAGCAAACGAACCGTATTACTGCGGGAATCGATCATATCTTGACCGCTGATAGCTACGATTCGGGATTTTTTCCCTTTTTGAATTGCAACGCTGATTCTATCGCATTCAATCAGTCTTCGCCCTTCGTTGGCCAGAGTATAAGCGGTTTGTTTGGGATCCAAACT
>CAYZMZ010000150.1:7455-7720 GCA_964479655.1 uncultured Planctomycetaceae bacterium | reverse complement strand
GGTATGAATCAAACGGGTAAATTCTTCCAGCTGATTCCAAAGCAGCTGACGATCGGAAAAAGAACGCAGTTGCTTGTTTTTGACGTATTCAACCGCAATATCGCACATTTGAGATAAAAATCGCAAATAGCCTTTTTGCGTATGAGCGGGCGTATCAGGACGCTGAAAAATTTCGACAACGCCGACCGTTTCCAAATCCGTAACCAACGGTCCCAAAACCAGCAGAAAAGGCGTCGGATTCCCCGCTTCGCCCTCCGCAATATCC
>CAYZMZ010000150.1:0-7445 GCA_964479655.1 uncultured Planctomycetaceae bacterium | reverse complement strand
TGTTTCAGGGCATTTTCGTCATTTCGCAGATTCGTTTCCTGCAAATTTACCTGCGTTTGCAGAGTAAGGCGATTTCCCTCTCCCAGCGTCCAAACCGCGCCCCCTGCCGCCGCTAAAACGGTGATTACACGCGTTAAAAATCCGCTGTAAAATTCCGGAGCTGCGACATCCGATTTGGAAAGCTGCGTTATTTCTGCTACCAGTTCGCGAATCTGCTTTTTCGTTTGCTCAATCAACTGCGGATCAAGCGAGGATTCCATACTCATTATATTATCTGTTTCTTGAGGACAAACCCAAATTACGACGGGAAAACCGCAACCCAGGTTTTTACGGGCGACATGCTATTATTGTCTAAAATATCCGTTTTTATAATAATTACGGGGTTCGATACGCAAACTATCTAATTGCAATATCAAAAAATAATATTATTGGTCGCTAAACAGTTGTATTACGTTCCCTGATTTTATTATTTATTTAACATAGGTAATTTACACAATTTTTTCTCTTTTGAAAAGGGGGCAATTGCGTTTTTTACTATATTAATAAACTATATTATCCCTATCATACAGAAAAACCCTGTTTTCATCAATAGCAATTTGAAAACAGGGCTTAAAATAAAGGAGAATACCTAAAAATTATTTAACGATTATCTCGTAATCGCCGGAATTAACCTGAAATACCGTGTCCGATATTTTGGTAAACTGACCTTTGGTAAATTGGATAGTTTGCCCAGATTCTGCCGGAACGATAATTTTCGCGCTGGAATTAGCAGGAACGGATATTTGCATGGTAAGTACCGTCAGTTCCTCATTCCAGTTCCAGGCGGAGGCAATTTTACCGTACGCTCCATCTACAATAGCAGAAACATGGCGAATCGGTTTATCGAGCCAGTCGGGAGCAATATCGCTCCGTCTGCATTGAGGAGCAATCGTAAATTGCTGGAAAGCCGGAACCGCCGTCTTTTGCGCAATAGCAAACTCCGCTCCTCCGTCAAGCTGAATGCCTGCTAAATATTGGTAAAACCAAGCAGAAACGTCGCCAAACATAATATGATTTCTGGACGCACCCTGATCAAAATCTTCCCAAAGCGTTCCGCCGCCGCGACGAATCCAATCCGCATAGCACGGCTGGCTGTCTTGAAGTAATAATCGCAACGCAACGTCCGTACGACCGTTTTCACTCAACGCGCGGAAAATATACTTACAGCCTAAAATACCCGTATCCAAATGATAATCGGCGGCTTTAATCGATTCTATGAGTTTGTCAACCACCAATTTTTGCTCTGGTTGCGGCAGTCCGGCGGCTAAACCTTGATGAATGGCCGTTGCTTGAGCGCATTGAGAACCATCCCCGTATACGCCTTCGCCTTTATAAATCGTTTTATTAAAACTGGTTCTAATCGATTGCGCTAATTGAGCGTATTTCTTTGCGTCTTCCGGCTTACCAAGCACTTCAGCCGTCTTTGAAACAATCATCGCATCTAAATAATAATACGCGCTGGAGGTTACAATAGGATCAATCACTTTTTTCGGAGCGCACCAGTCTGACAATCCAAATGAAACCAGATTATCCTTCGCTCGACTGGATACATAATCCACGTATTTTTTCATGGATTGATAATTGTCTTCCAGAATTTGTTTATCGCCCCGGTAAATATATCCATACCATGGAATAATTACCATCGCGCTGTCCCAGGCAGGACCGTTTCCCCACAAAAATCCCCAGCCGCCGGAGGGAATAATCGCCGGGACGTTCCCGTTTTCCAACTGTTGATCTCGAAAATCGGTTAGCCATTTGCGATACATGGGCAAGTTATCAAAATTATACATCGCTTGTTCGGCTGCCAGATGGGCGTCGCCGGCCCAGCCGTTCTTTTCTCGATGGGGACAATCGGTAAACATGCCGTTGACTGAATTTCCCAAATAGGAAAGCAGGGTTGCACTTTGTATACTGTTGATTAGTTTATTAGAACTATCAAACCAGCCGATACGCGGAAAATCGCCGTGCATCGGGTACGCTAAAACCTGGTCTTTGCCCGGCTTTGCCCGCAGCCCCGAAATTTCTACGTACTGAAATCCGTGATAAGTCATAACAGGATCAAATTCCTCGTCTTTGGTCCCGTTACAAATATACCAATCGGTTTGGAATGAACCTTTTTCGCCTACATAGCGGCTGGAAGAACCCTCTCTGAAAAAACACTCAATACTGTTTCGATCTAATTCCCCTGCTTCAGTAATCCGTTCACCGTATCGAATTTTGATTATATCGCCCGCCTGAGATTGGGGGATTACCAAGTAAACCTCGCCGGCAATATTTTTTCCAAAATCGTAAACGTAAACGCCCTCTTTAGGCTGATAGACTTTAACCGGCTGATAGAATACATTCCAAACAGTAGGAGCAAACAACGGTTCAACCAACTCGCCTTTCGGCCCCGATACAACGACTGCCGAACCTAAAATATCGGGCTTGATTCGTCCGTCGTATATTTCTCCCTGACGAATACTGTCGTAAACAATCGGACTGGCGGCATAAGACCAGCTGTCGTCAGAAATAATCGTCTTGACCGTTCCGTCCTTATACCGTAATTCCAATTGAGCAATCATCCGAGGGAAATCTCGCCACGGCGCGGCGTCGAAATCCCAAACGGCTACCGTTCGCATATCATACCAGCCATGCCCCAGCTGAACATAAATTTCGTTTTTATCCCGGATTGATTCGGTTAAATCGTAGGTTGAATACCCAACTCGCTTATTGTAATCTGTAGGAGCGGGTTCCAGATTTCGATTCCCGATTTTTGTTCCGTTTAACGCGGCTTCGTACGTTCCCAGCCCGGTAATATGCAATACCGCCGCCTGAAGCATATCGCGATTTTCCACCTCAAAAGATTTATAGAACAACGAAGCAAGGGAATCTGGCTTACGACATCGTAATTTTCCCCACGTTCCTTCGTTTTGCGCAAACAATTGTTCCGCTGAATTATTGTTTAGCGTCCAGGAACTATCAGAATCCACGCAGAACAATACCGTATCAAACTGCGGCTTTTGAGAAATTTCCAGACGGCAAATAACCGCCGCAGTTTTAAAATCCGCTTCAACGGGCTCATTTTTTCCTTCGACGTGAACGAAACGTACCTTCTTCACGGAGTTGTCGATTTCTATCGTATTTTCCCCCGCTTTTAGCTGAGAAGAAATATCGAACGCCCGTAAAATAGTCGGACTCACCTCTCCTGTATCCCCATGAGGCAACGAAATTATCGGCTGACCATTTATTTTTAACGTGTACTTACCGTTACTGGCAATATAAACCATTCCAAAGGCTTTTTGAATATCGATATTTTCGGGTATTACAAAAGTTTTCGTTAAAACTGATTCGGAAATCTCTTTTGCGCCAATCCAGAAAGACTTGGACAAATCTACACTTTGACGGGTACTTTCCGGCAAAGCAATCCATTTGGCTTTCCAGTCAGACGATTTAACGATTCCCATGACCCATTTCGACGGCTTGCTCCATGCGGAAACGTTGCCCGACTGATCCCAAACGCGTACTTTCCAGAAATAATCTTGCGAACTTTCAAGCGGTTTTCCTCCGTAAGGAATAAACAATTCAGTTTTACCGGCAACCTTGCCCGAATCCCAAATATCGCCTTTTTCTTTGACTAACGTTCGGAAATCGGATGAAACCAGAATTTGATACGCAGACTGATACAAGTTATCCGTCTGTTCGCCCTCCGGCTGAACGTTCCAGCTCAACCGAGGCGACTGCGTTTGTACTCCTACCGGATTTATCATCGATTCGACGGTTAAATCCGTCGGAAAAATGGTTGACGTTTGTCCCAACGTCAGCGAACAAATCGAAAGCAAGACACTGAAAGAAAAAGCAAATGTTCTCATAATTACACCTGGAATATATTCGACGATCTATAAAAAATCCGTATATACGGGTTCTACTTGATTTTTCCGGTTTGCGTAACAAACCGCAGTCGTTTAATTTCGCTCCCATCAATAAAATCAAGGGTTATTTGATTCCAGTCGGGCGAAATCAAAACGACGTCAAGAGGAAAATCACGCAGTCATAATATAATACTACTTTTTTAAATATTTGTCTGCAAAATTGAGATACTGTTCCCAATCCCAGACGGTAATATCATGTTTTCCTGTTCTGACATGATAACTAATAATTCCGCCGACGGGGGTATCAATAGCCGGCATAACTCCGGGCTTGATATTTCCCAGCGGATTGTCGGTAAACAACGCGTAAACCGGAGCCGCGGCGCACGCCGATAAAAACTCGCCCTTCGGATCGGCCCACATATCCAAATTGGCAGAGGCTACATAAATCGGACGCGGAGCTTCTAACGCGATTAATTCGTGCATATCAACCGGCAATTCGTTTTCTTTGTCCACAAAGCGATTGATTTGTTCGCAAAACCAGTATCGGAGATTTTTACTCATGATTTTCATTGTTTCGCCCACCCGACGACGATATAACGCCGCTCCGCCGCAACCGGAGTTGTTGGAAACGACCAGCGCAAAGCGCGAATCAATCGCCCCTGCCCACAAAGCCGTTTTCCCCAAACGTGAATGACCGATTACCGCTACTTTCGAACCGTCAATATCTGGATCTGTGTACAAATAGTCCAATCCGCAAGATAATCCCCAAGCCCACATACCGATCGCCCCCCAGGAACGATCGTCCTTTTTTTCGGAAAACAACGAATCAACTCCCTCGAGGTATTTACTTGCGGTATCTGGAGCAATTTCTCCTGTATATATCGTACAAAGTGCGTAACCTTTATCCAATACCAAATCAATCGGCCAGCGTCCAAGCGATTTACCGCGACTGGCTTCTGTCGATTTATTATTAATTCTACCTAAATCCGGTTCGTTTGGAACCCAAGCGGGGGTAATTGTAACATCCGGTTCGTCTGTTATGGTATGATTACCGCGAAAATTCAGTCCTAAAAAAGCGGGAACTTTACTGCCTGCCGGACGATTATTGGGGATATAAACTAACATCCGAGCCTTAATTCCGTCCGGCTTGCCGTTAAAATTGATAACCACTTCTTTTCGCGTTGCTTTTCCGTTTCGAGCGTCTTTTTTCACGTTTTCAACAGTAAAGGTCATTGATTCAAACTTGGGGGGAACAGTTCCGTAAATATTATCCTGAAATAGTTTAAATATCTCAGGACGCCGCTTTTCCAACCAATCTTGAGCTGTTTTAACTTCCGTTCCGTCCTCCATTTTTAACGCCTCTGGCAAAACATACTCGGGAATCGGAACCGGGTCATAATACGAATCCGATGTTTCTTGTCCCATGGCAATACCTCCCCCGAACAAACAGACTGCGACAATAAATAATACGTTCATAAAATAATTGGTTGTAGTAAATGAATATCAGGTTTATCGGATTATACAATTTCCGAATATTTATACGCTTATTATACCAGAATCTAAAATGAAATAAAAGGGATTTGAAAAAATTTTTTGCAAGAAATAGGTCAAAAGAAAAAATTCAACGAAAAGTCCGTTTTTTCGTTTTTTTCTCGTTGACAAATCAGACTTTTTGCGTATATTGAATTTAGGCAATCGTACGCTGTTTTTATACAGAATAAAAGGACGTTTAAAATGGCAAAAAATTTAGTAAATAGCAACAAGCCCGATAAATGGAAAAAAGACGTAATTCAATCTGTTGATTACTACAATCAATGGTTTTTGGATTTTGCTCCTTCTACCTTTAGACAGGCACGTATCCGTTCTATCGAAAACGTAGAAAAGATGCTAATTGCGACCGATTTTTTTAGAAATTCCTCTCCCTGTATTTTGCGTAATCAGCCCGAAATTCTTTCAATTTTGCGTATGTCTACGGCTCCCCCGCTATCACGAGACAGGCTTATTGGACTTTCAAATGTTTCTGCTAGTTTTGTAAAACGACTGGAATCGGGTAAACTACCCTCAAATTTCGACGATAAAAATCTAAACGAGGGTTTAGAAAAAGTATATAATATTATCATGCGTCTTCTTGACGTCGATATTTTCAACTGGCTGGAATCTAATCAAAAACCGTCAGAAGTAGAATGGCGGCGTGCGGCCTCAATAATTGCCGATCGAGTTTGCGGCGCGATTGCAGACCCAATTATTAGGAACGAACAGGAAAAACGCCAACTAGACAAAATTTGCAACTATCTTACTAATCTTGGATACAAGTACGTATCACCAACCGAGATAATCAATTTTAAGGATCTTGTTCCCGGTACGTTTACATTTCATCTAAACGTACCGGTTTTTCTATCAGAGGAAAAACGCGTTAATATCCCGGTTGATGTCGTTATTCAACGTTTTAATTCAAAAAAGAATCAATCCCTTCCCCTTTTAGTAGAATGTAAATCCGCAGGCGATTTTACCAATACCAACAAACGTCGAAAGGAAGAAGCCGTAAAAGTAGCTCAAATAAAAACCAATTACGAAAAAAATGTTGAATTTATCCTTTTTTTATGCGGTTATTTTGACAGCGGATACTTAGGATACGAAGCAGCCGAAGGCATGGATTGGGTTTGGGAACATCGAATCGAGGATTTATCTCTTTTCAGGATATAAACAAAATGACTTTTGAACAGCAACGCCAACAATTACAACTACGCCTGGACGAGGGGAAAACGCAACAGCAGCGCAACAAACTCGGTCAGTTTTCTACGCCCTATGCTCTGGCAAGCGATATTATGTTGTTCACCAAAAAATTGATGGGCAATTCGACCATCCGATTTCTGGAACCAGCCGTCGGAACAGGTGTATTTGTCTCTGCCATGCAGGACGTTTTTAATTGTTCTGATTATCAGGCAGTTGGTTTTGAAATTGATGAATATTACGGCAAACCGACAAAACAGCTTTGGCAGGGACGTAACTTGGACGTTCAAATTTCTGATTTCTTTCAAGCACCGATTCCCGAAAACAGATATAATCTTTTAGTTTCCAACCCGCCCTATTCCAGGCATCATCATATTGATTCACTGGTCAAAAAGGAATTGCAGCAACGGGTAAAAGCATATACGGGGATTCCTATTTCCGGACTGAGCGGCTTGTACTGCTATTTTCTTATTCTCTCGACTCTCCATTTACAGCCTGGGGCGTTATCCATCTGGCTTATTCCGGGAGAATTTATGGACGTAAACTACGGAGCTGCAATTCGGGAATTTTTATTGACTAAAGTTGACCTGTTGAAAATCCATCGTTTTCAGCCGGACGACCTTCAATTTACGGACGCTTTAGTTTCGTCCTGTATTGTCTGCTTTCGTAATTCGCCTCCTTCAGATAAGGACGTCGAATTTTCCTTGGGAGGATCCATTAATCAATCCGTTGGTCGTAAAAAAATCAAACGTTCTGTTTTAGAGAGAGAAAAAAAGTGGTCGCCTCTATTCGCCCAACAGCCGGATTCCTATAAAGGACTGACAA
>CAYZMZ010000149.1:0-7734 GCA_964479655.1 uncultured Planctomycetaceae bacterium | reverse complement strand
GGAGAAAACTGTTACTACCAACCGCATCGCCGTTTAGAAATCGTTATCAAAGTTGCTATTATTCCGATTTACCGAGATTTGTTTCTGTTTTTTTAGATTGATTTCATGTGATTTTCCAACTTTTTCCCTTTTTTTCCACTATTTTCCTCTTTTTTTTGAATTTTCGGGATTTTTGGTGTGACATTTTTTGACTTTGGATCCTTAATATAACAGAGGGAATTGCAATCCCTTTTTTCGATTCCGTAAAAAGAGGGTAACCGTCTTTACACGGCAACGAATTTCGAGTATAATAAGAAATACAGAAGCAGGAATCGTAAAGCAGGAATCCGGAATATTTTTAGTCGAGAAGTCCGTCTGTTTCAAGACGCAGCGGCGAATCCCGCTTCCCGAATCGCCGCTGATTCGGAGACTTTCGACTGTTCGAAATTTGGCGGGCACGTCACATGACGTGCTTTGCTAAAGTACACCACGCAATCCCCGAATCGCCGTTGGTTCGGGGGAATTTCGACCGTTCGACTTTTGACGGGCACGTCACCGGAAAAAGTCACGTGGAACCAGCATACTACTTCTAAAAGAATCAAAAGCGGGTATAATCACGAATATAGTTAATCGCAGAATTGTCTGCTGACGTTATTTCCTTCATAAAAACCAATACTAATGACCACTCAACAACTTATTCGCGTTGCGCATAGTCCGGATTCAGACGATGCGTTTATGTTTTACGCCCTGGCTAACAATAAAATCGATACGGGCAATTACCGGTTCGAACATTCTTTGGTAGATATCGAAACACTCAATCAGCAGGCGTTAAAAGAGCCTTATTATGAACTGACCGCCGTTAGTCTTCACGCCTACGGACTGCTGTCGGATAAATACGTGCTGTGTTCCTGCGGAGCTAGCATGGGAGATAATTACGGTCCAATGGTTTTAGCCAAACAACCGCTTGGCAAAGACGCTTTGAAGAAGGCAACTATCGCGGTTCCCGGATTGCTTACAACCGCTTTTTTATCGCTGGAACTGTATTTGGACGGTCCGTTTAACTATATTCTCGTTCCGTTCCAGGAAATTATGGATGCGGTTGCCAACGGGGAATATCAAGGGCAAAAAATCGATGCGGGGCTTATAATCCATGAAGGTCAGCTTACCTATGCTGAAAAAGGACTGATCGTTTTGGAGGACATGGGAAAATGGTGGCTCAAATCGACGGGATTACCGCTTCCGCTGGGCGCGAACGCAATTCGTCGAGATTTAGGTCCCCAGGTAATCGCCGACGTAACCCGATTGCTTAAGCAAAGTATTCAATACGGATTGGATAACCGGGAGCAGGCGTTGGATTACGCTTTGAAATTCTCTCGCGGTCTGGAAAGAAGCGTTGCGGACAAATTCGTTGGAATGTACGTCAACGATTGGACGGTCGATTTCGGTGCCCGGGGGCGTCAGGCGGTTACCCGTTTGCTGGAAGAGGGCTATAAATGCGGAGCGTTAAAAAATTTAGTCGTTCCGGAATTTGTGTAATATACGGCTTCCACTTGAGTTTTTCCGGTTTATATTTTCATAAACCAGTCGTTTCATTTCGCCCTGATCGGCAAAACAAAGATTTAGCTCAACTTATTGAGCGAAATCAAAACGACGTCAAGAGGAAAGTTCAAGTAGTCATAGTATAATAAACAAAAAAGCAATAGTATAATTAAATTACTATTGCTTTTTCTGTACAGTAGACTTATTCTCTTAGGAGGGGAGAAGAATAAGTCGAGGGGTTAGAATCCAAAGGGATTATCTTCTTCCTGAGCGGGTTTTTCGGCGTCCTTAGCAGGTTGCTCGGCATCCTTAGCAGGTTGCTGGGCGTTATCGGCGGCGGGAGCCTCGTTGTCTGCAACCGGATCGGCAACATCTTCCGCCTTAATCGGTTCCGCGTCTTTCGTTTCAGCCGGCGTTTCAGCGGCAAAAGGACTATCAGCGTCTGCCTTATCATCAGCGGGTTTCTCGGCGGCCGGTTCGTCTACCGGTTTCTCATCAGCGGGTTTCTCGGCATTTTTATCCGCCGGAGCCTCGGTATCGCCAAAAACGTCGTCAACATCGGCGTTGCCTTCAGCCGGTTTATCGGCGGGATTATCCGCAGAAGCATCGGCATCACCAAAGGCGTCTTCAACATCGGCATTGCCTTCAGCCGGGGCATCAGCCGGTTTATCCGCAGAAGCGTCGGCATCACCAAAGGCGTCTTCAACATCGACGTTGCCTTCAGCCGGGGCATCGTCCGATTTATCGGCCGCGTCTGGCGTAGCCGGAACAGGCTCGTCGCCAAAGTCCATTCCCGCGTTGTCGTCAGCCGGAGCGTCTCCCTCGACAGCAGCCGGGGCATCGCCTTCGGCAGCCGGAGCGGATTCGGTATCATCAAACAAGCCAGAATTATCGTCTGAATTATCCAAATTCGGTTCGTCGGAATTGGGAGCATCGGAAGAGCTGCCATCTAAATCCAAGCCGCTGACATCCAGATTTTCCGCAGGTAACGTGGGACCATCTCCCGGTAAAAGCGTTTCTCGACCCGCAGACAGATTATCATTGTATAGCAACTGATCTCTACGGGCAGATCGTTCGTAGGCGGCTAAGCGAGCGTCAACGCGCATGGTTTCCAGCTTCAGACGGTTTGGTCCCTGGCATCGTTCCAAGGCGTAGTCAATTCGATAACGACCGGTAGAATCTTTGATTTCGCGTTCTGCTCCAGCTTTGAAGTCTTTTGACGCCTGATCCGGGCGCCCTAAATTGAGCAGCGTTAAACCGCGGAAATAATACGGACGCGGGTCTTCAGATTTTGCCGCAATCGGCTTACTAAAATAATCATACGCCGCAGCGTAATCTCGAGAAAAGTATGAATGGACTCCATACCCGTATAACTGAGTTAGAATCGCGTCTTGGGCTTGAACGTTGCAACTCAGAAATGAGGTAACCATACATAGTCCCAGTATGTTAGTCAAACAAAATCGCTGATACATTTGCGTTCTCCATGGAGAGTGTTAATTCGTTTTTATTTCTTTGCTCATTGATTCTCTACTTTAAGAATCAAAATGAGTATAGCTTAATCATAACCAAAATTCCGTAAATTTTCAATGCTTTTTTCAAAAAATTCTTTAAATTTTACCTATTTTTCGATTTTTTAAGAAAAATTGATACAATCCGCAGTTTTATTGTGAACGAAGTTCGATTATTTTTGACTTTTTTACAAAAATTTGGTTTTTTCTCCTGAATTTTTCCCCTATTGTGTTTCTTTGCGGTTATAATGTAAGCGGAGTAGAAAATGGATTCCGTATATTTATACTATGACTACTTGAATTTTCCTCTTGATGTCGTTTTGATTTCGCCCGATCAGTTGAGCTAAATCCTTATTTTGCCGATCAAGGCGAAATGAAACGACTGATTTTTGTTATGCAAACCGGAAAAATTCAAGTGGAAACAGTTTACAACAATCAACCTTGATTCACAATAATTTATTTAACAGGAATTAATTATGACAGAAGAAAAAGAAATTAATAACGTGTCCTCTCAAGAAAATCACATGGTTCACGAAGAACATATCTTGGATCGGGCTAAAATGGCGGCTCAAATTTGCGCCGATAATCGCGGTAAGAATATTGTGATTTTGGATTTACGCAAGCTGTCTACCGCGTTTGACTACTTTGTCATCGCTTCCGGAACCAGCCGTCGTCAGTTGCACTCCATTTCGGAAGAAATCGATCACGTTTTTGAACAGGAACAGGGCGATAAACGCCTGGGAATCGAAGGCTATCGGGAAAGTCGCTGGATTCTGCTTGACTACGGCGATATTGTCGTTCATTTGTTTGAAGACGAAGCTCGCGATTACTTCCGCTTGGAAGATTTATGGGGAGCGGCTGAACGTGTTGATTTTACCCCGATTCAGTAATATTATTCAGTCGGTATTATCGTACAGACGACAATATATATTATATGGTCGATACCTGTAAGCGTCAGATTAATCAACTTAAAATCAGGACAACGTAAAAGGATTTATACAATTACCATGAATTTTTCCGATTAGGAACGAATCGAGACGGTTGCTATGTAACAGTTCAAGCTGGAAAAATTCATGTAAAATCAGTATATACAATATATAACATAATGGATAACAGTTCAAAACAAGCGGTTCAACCGGTGGAGTTTGCCGCTTTGAAATCACTTCGTTTGCATATTGGTATTTTCGGCAGACGTAACGCCGGTAAAAGCAGTTTGCTCAACTGTTTAACACGCCAAGACGTTTCGATTGTTTCTCCGGTAGCCGGTACGACGACCGACCCCGTTGAAAAAACCATGGAATTTCTGCCCTTGGGGCCGGTGGTTTTTATCGATACGGCGGGCGTCGACGACCAAGGCGCGTTGGGACAAATGCGAATCCAAAAAACCCGGAAATTGTTTGATCGAACGGAGTTGGCGATAATTGTCGCCGCCTCCGGGCAGTGGACGGATTTTGAGCAGTCGTTGGTAAAGGAGTTTTCAGAACGAAACGTACCGATGGTAGTCGTATTTAATAAATGCGATATTGCCGTTCCAGAGGCGCCTGTTTTGGATTCGTTAAAGTCGTACCCTCTTATTCAACAAGTGGTTCAAACATCGCTTGAGGGGGCGGCTTCGGCAACCGCGTTGACACAAATCCGCAAAGCGATTCTCGACAGCGCGCCGGAAGAATGGATTAATACCCCCTCTTTGATGGGCGATATGATTCAGCCGAACGATATTGTAGTATTGGTTATTCCGATCGATAAAGAGGCGCCCAAAGGACGAATTATTCTTCCGCAAGTTCAGGCGATTCGCGATTTATTAGACAACAGTTGTTGTTGTGTTATCGTCAAGGAAAGCGAGTTGGCGTTTGCCCTGAACAGTTTGAAAAATCCCCCGAAATTGGTTGTAACCGATTCTCAGGCCTTTGCCAGCGTATCCAAAATCGTTCCGGAAAATATCGGTTTAACGGGATTTTCAGTGCTGTTTGCCCGATTCAAGGGCGATTTATCCGCCTTTGCCCAGGGAGCCAGAGCGATTAGTCTGCTTGAACCGGGAGATAAAATTCTGGTAGCGGAAAGCTGTTCTCACCATCCCATCGGTGATGATATTGGCAGGGTAAAAATACCCGCATTACTGAATAAATTTGTAGCTGCAAAAGAGGATAAAAAGCAGGGATCGTCCGGTCAGCAATACGCTCCTCTGGAATTTCATACCGTTCAGGGAAACGATTTTCCCGAAGATTTGAGTTCCTATAAACTGGTAATTCATTGCGGAGCATGTATGACGAATCGGAAAGCCGTCCTGTCCCGAATTATTCACTGTAAACAGCAAAACGTCCCGATTACCAATTACGGTATGACAATCGCCTATTGTCTGGGACTGTTTCAGCGAGCGTTAAAACCATTTGGAATACAATAGCAACGCCGAAAAAACGGCAGCGGGATCGAGCTTGCTGCGGTTTTTGATCGGTTCAGAATTACATCAATCCGGTTTGTCCAGAATAGAAAACCCACATCCCCAAAGCGGCGTTGGTAATCGCGTGCGCAACAATACAGTCGCTTAAAGACCGGGTTTTCCAGGCTAAAATCGTGATTCCCATAAACCATACTATTCCCGCAGCAACCTCCGGGTGAGTAAGCAGCGGATAGATAATCGAGGTAATTATAACCAATCGGCTTATCGTTCCAAACGGAATTTGCCACCATAAAAGCGGGGTTCCGGCAGAATCAAGGGCTGTTTTATCCATTTCGCAAACAAAGCGCAGCAAAAAACCGCGCAAGAACCATTCTTCTACTATCGGAACCAGAAGAATTAGCCCTGTCAAGCGGAATGCGTAATACAGCGGAGAACCGTCCAGCGGAGTACCGGGGCGAGAAACGGGGAATAACTGCTCCAAACCGATATTAGGCATCATTTCAGGCAAACTCAAACACGGAAGCTGACATAAAGCAATCCAGGCAAACGCGCCTGCGATTCCCGCGAGAATCCCCTGAAATCCGGGAAATTTCAGGTATTGTTTCAAGACCAGGAAAAATATTCCCAGCGTAATAATCGTCAGAACTATTTTTACTCCGTAGTAACAAAGATACTGAGGACTTGAACTTTCCGGTTCCAAACTGGTGCAAAGCATATACACCAAAAACGGGGCTAAATAGGGAATGGGGGACGATTCACGACAAATTTGTTGAATAATTCTCATAAAAGGACGTAAAAACGGAAAAATTTTGAATAAAATCTGGGAAATGTGGTTGACGGAATTGATTATTACGAATATTATTATATAATATAGTATCGCTTGAGGTTTCCTCAGCGGGAAATTCACGTTTTATGGTTAAAACGCAATTACGGAACAACTCAGACAATCCGAGTATAACATATTTTAGAAATATTAAAAGATTTCTATCGGGGAAAATTATATGATCGTTTACAGAATATTTTTTAGCATTGTATTAAGCACGCTTTTGATAGGAGTTTCTCAAGCGCAGGTACCGGCAGCAAGACCCGCCGCCCCAACGGCGAGACCGACAACTTCTGCTCCAGCCGTTCGTCCCGCACCGGGCAGACCCGCCGTTGCCCCAGTTCAAAAGGTCAATTATCGGTTTAAAGATTTAAATAAAGAGGAAAGTCCAGAAGTTTTCCGTATGAAAACGCAGGCTCCGGCTGTTATCAGTCAGGGTAAGTTTAAGGACGATCAGGAAAAAAAGGATTTTGAATCTTATTACAAAGAATACGTCTTTGGAAGATGGATCAATGACGGTCCGCCGGTTAGATACGTATTGGACGCATGGCCCGATCGATTACGTAAACGCGCTGTCGGGACACGCAGTCCCGCCGACAAAAAGAAATTGCTAAAAGAAGCCGATAGCTGGGATTATCCCGGATTTCGCGAAGATTTTCGTGCTGACCTCAACCGTAGCCGAGGCGAGGGAGAACCGCAAAATTTAGCGCAAAAAATTGCTTATGATTTTGCCTGCGATATGATTGCCAACACCAATCCCCGCTGCAACAGAGCGTTAAAATACAACTGCGTCCTTTTACTGGGTGATTTGTACGCCAGAAAATCCTCTGCCGGTCAAGATAAGCCCATCGCGTACGCAGCCGCATTTGACTATATTATCCAACTTATATCCGACCCCAAAACGCCGCGATACTTACAGCTTGGAGCTTTGAATGGTCTGAACTCGTTTCTTTCAAATACCAATCTGTCAGACGAGCAAAAAAAACGCGCTTATGCAATTTTGTTGACTATTCTCAAAACCAAAGTAAACGTAGAGGCTTTTGCTTCCAGTAAGGAAGACCCAACAGGAGCCGGCGCGGTTTGGGCGAGAGAATTAGCTATCGCCTGCCTAAAATCCATGTCAGGCTATATTCCTCGAGAGGGCGAAGTTTCTACTTTCTACCCCTCCGATGAACTGCCGAAAGAATTAGGGCGAATTATCGTAGATAAAAAAGCCCCGACTACAACGAGAATTGCCGCTTTGGAATCGCTGGGAAGTATTAATTTTGCAAAAGCCAAAATTACGTCCTCACGAGGTTATCTAATGGCCGCCGCAATGCTGGTTGTCGATAGTATTCAGGAAGAACTCAACAGGAAATCTGACCCGCTTATTTGGGGAAACGAAAGCGACTTACAATCCCGCATCGGGGGCAATATTCCCGGTCAGGAAACAACAGAGCCGCGAGATGACTATAAAGACGCCGCGTTTTTACGTCAGCGGGCTATTC